>NZ_RCOD01000016.1:0-53832 GCF_004307505.1 Pseudomonas sp. Sample_11 | reverse complement strand
CTGGCTTGCCAGCGATAGCGTTAGCCCAGGCAATGGAGTTGTGATTGAGCGGCCCTATCGCTGGCAAGCCAGCTCCCACAGGGTTCGAGTTGCGCCCGGCCCCTGGCGCTTACTCGGTAATCTTCCCGAAGTTGCGATAGAACATGTCCCCTTCCCGGCTATCCGTCATCGAGTGCAGTTGATAGCTGCGGCTCAGTCTGGCGCCGCCATCTCGGGTCAGTGGCGCCCAGACCAAATTGGCGCGGCGCATGGTCGACATGCTCATCATTTCGTCGAACGGGATCGACAGGTACAGGCCCTTGTCGAAACTACCTTCGCCATATTCCGCGCTGCTGGCCGTGGTGATGGTTGCCCAGGCACCGACGCGCACGCCGTTGAAAAACTCGCGCGAGATGTCCACGGTGGTGCCCCAGTCTCCGGCCAGATAGCGACCGACACTGACCGCCGCCAGCGTGTCGAACGGCAGATCGGTATAGCCGGTGATATGCCCGGTCACCACCGAGTAATCGCGCAAGGCAAAGCCCTGATCGAAATCACGCTGGCGCACCCAGTTCAGATCCGCGCCCAGCGACCAGCGTTCGCCGGTCGGGCGGAACAACACTTCCGCGCCGACGCCGGCAAACATCGACTCCAGATAGCCGCCGTACACCATGCCGTAGAGATCCTTGTCCAACTGCTCGGCATGGCTGAGCTGGAACAACGGCATGGTCGTGTTTGAGGTGGTCAGGTACTGGCGCAAATCCGTGCGCACGCGGGGCAATCCGCTCGGCGCGTCGTAGACGAATTTGTCGAAGTTGTTGACCAGGTTGGCGCTGAGCAAACCGCTCCACCAGGTGTTGCGGTTGAAGCGATATTCCGCGTCCGCGTCAGCACTGAATTGATAGAGCAAACCATCCGGGCCGCCGACGTTCTGCTTGAAGCCCAGACCCACGCCATAGCTGAAATGCTGCGGCGCTTCGGTGTAGAGGGTTTTCTCGTTGTGCGGCATCGCCGGGTTGATTTCGGTGGTGCGGTGCAGCGCCTCCAAGGGTTCTTCGTTGTTGATCACTTCGCGGAAGGTCTGGCGCGGCAGGCTGGTTTCTTCCAGCGGCAAGTCATAGCGCTTGTTGACCACGGTGAACCAGTCGATGTCGTCGTTGACGCTGTTGTCGAGAATCCGGCTCGCGCGGCCAACGGCTTTGGACGAATGGAAATAACGCTGCTGCTCGCCATAGACGATCAGTTCGGAATCGCGCTGGCTGATGCGCTCCACCTTGTACCCGGCATTCTGCTGCAAACGCCGCGACACATCGGCCCAGTTGACCTGTTCCATCGAGGTCGTCGGCGCCTTCGCCGGCAGCGGTTCGGGGGTCGGATCGTAGGTCTTGGCCGGCGCCTTGCGGCTGACGAAATTGGTGTGAAAGGTCACGCCGAACATCGCCGTGTTGCCCCGTTCCCAGGCAGCGCTCAGGTCGATCGAATCGGTCACCTTGAACACCGCGCCA
This sequence comes from Pseudomonas sp. Sample_11, assembly GCF_004307505.1. Taxonomy (NCBI): domain Bacteria; kingdom Pseudomonadati; phylum Pseudomonadota; class Gammaproteobacteria; order Pseudomonadales; family Pseudomonadaceae; genus Pseudomonas; species Pseudomonas sp. Sample_11. The sequence continues at coordinate 52,348 of NZ_RCOD01000016.1, read as the reverse complement.
AGGTTGATCGGCGAGTCCTGTTTGATCTCGTTGTCCTTCGGCTCGTTCTTGTAGTCGTTGCCTTCGAATTCCAGCTTCAGGCTCAGCCGATCCCACGGCGTCTGGTAGCTCACGCCACCGAACAGAGAAGGCTTGCCACGAAAGTACGCGCCGGAGTTGACGTCGCCGGTGCCTTCCAGCGCCGGGCGCGTATCGAAGCGATTGCTGACGTAGCCCAGCGGGTTGTCGAAGTCGCCGCGATTACCGATGTAGCCCCAGGCGATGCCGGCGCTGAAGTCGAAATTGTCGAAGCGCTTGTTGGCGACGAAGAATTCGCTGGAGAACAAACCGGTACCACCGATATCTCGAAAGCCCAGCGCCACTTCCGGCGCCCAGTGGCTTTCGTGCCACAGGCGTACTTTGGCGTCGACCGCCTTGTCCTTGTAGCTTTGACTGCCGCTGAGGGCCTCCGAGCCGTACGGCCGGTTGGTGATCGCGGTGTAGCGGAACGAACCTTCGAGCCAGTCCAGCGGTTGCAACGACACGCTGTAGCGGCTGTAGGGATCGGTGCGGTTGGCGTTGACGCTCAGCTCGCCGGCCGGGGCCATGCGCGCCGTCGGCGTCTGCAACAGACCGGCGCCGCCGAAGTCATTCTGGGTGATGCGCGGCTCGGCGTGGGCCAGACCACAGGGCAATAACAACACAGCTGCAAAACGTAACTTCAACGAACCACCTCGGCCAGCTGCGTGGCAATGAATTCGGCCAACTGCTGATTCAGTTCAGGAAGAGGCGGATCAAGATCATCATTTTTTATCGGCACCAGAATCCTGCTGCCGGCCACCGGAAACTGCCCGGACTCGCGATTCCAGTGCGCAATGCCGACGCGCCGCGACACGCCGTTGGGCTGGATCAACCACAGGTAATCGGCCTCGGCATCGTCGAGAATCGAGCAGCCTTCCAGGTATTCGCGGGCCTCCTGCAACGGCTGATAGGGCAAGTGGCACGGCTCGGTGACCGCGCCCAACACCTGCACTTCATCAACCCGTTTCGGATAGATCAGCCGATCGCCGTCATCCAGACGAATGTTGCGCGCGAAGCCGACTTCCACCGCTACCGGATCGAGGTCAGCGATCTGCCGTCCGGTCACTGGCATTTGTCGGACTTCTTCAGCAACGCGCTGTGCCAGCGCCGCGCGGCTCGGCCGATCGAACAGCGTCGCCATGCGTTGCAGCACCTCGAGATCGAACAGCACGCCGACCTTGAGCCGCGTCTGTTCCTCGACCAGCGACTGGCGCAACAAGCCGCCCGCCAGCCAATAGCCTTCGGCATTGGGCACGGCTTCGCTGATCACATCGAACAGGCGTCCACCCGGCGGCAACGCGATCGGACCGGGATTGGCGACGTCGCCGGACACAGTGACGGCGGCCTGACTCGCCCCTGCGATCAGCAAAAGACCCGCCGCGATTAGGCTTAAGCGCTTCACGGCAGATGCCTGCGGTCAGGAGTCAATTGCACCAGCTTCACGCGCAATTGCGAGGTCAGTTGTTGCTCGCTCTGCAGAATGAAACCGTCGCGCGGGTCGACCCAGTAACGGTTGGTCGCGCTGAGGCCAATGGCTGGGGCGTCGATCTGTTCATCGATGCGCAGCACCGAGTAAGGCTTGTCGAGAATTTCCAGGGTTTCGGTGGCGCGGCGCGAGAAGCGGCTGTTGACGATCACGCCGACTTCCTGGCCCTTGTACAGATCAATCCAGCGCCGTGTGGTGAAACCGTCGGCGACGTGATGCAGGCCTTGCTTGAACGGCGAGTCATCAGCCAGCCGTGTGCCATCCAGATCACCTTGCAGGCCGAGGCCGATACTGCGCACGGCGAGGCCATCGCGCAGCAGCAACACCTGCTTGCCGGAGGCGACCCAGAATTGCAGGTCTTCGCGCTCGCGCACCAGCGCCAGTACACCTGAGCCGGATGGCGTGGTCAGTTTCAGTTGCGGGTAGTTGACCCCGGCGACCTCGGCCGCTGTCACATCAACCTCGTCGGGGCCGACGACGGCGGCTTTGAGGTTGTTCAGCGATGCGCTCATCAGCGGGTTACAGCCGCACAGCAACGAGGCCGCCATCAGGCAGACGCCCACTTTCAATAGGTTCACAGTCGGGCGGCCTTATTTGCTGTTGTTGCTGTATTCGCTCCAGTTCTTCGCTGCCGAAGCCCCGGTGCCGACAATCGACGCCGACGGCACCAACTGGCTGATGAAACGGTTCCAGCGAGTGACGTTGGCCGGGCCGACGTAGACGACATCCTGCGGCCGCACCTGGAAGTGCGAAGCCAGCGCCATGGCGGTCGGCGATTCGGCTTCGAGCTGATAGATCTTGGCCGGCTCGACGTCGAGATTTTCCACGCCGCGAATCACGTACACCGCGTTGCCGTTGGAACTGGTCTGACTCAGGCCACCGACCGAACCGAGCACGTCGGACAAGTTCATGGTTGCGGTCTTGAAGCTCAGCGCGCGCGGCTGGTTGACCTCGCCCATGACGTAGATGCGCTTGTTGTCGTTGTACGGCAGATACAGCTGATCGCCGCCCTTGAGGTAGACGTTCTGCAGTTCGGAATCCTGCTGATTGAGCGTGTCGAGATTGAGTGGATAGACCCGCCCGTTGCGCGTCAGCAGCAGGCCCGACAAGTCGGCGTTATTGGTGTCGATGCCAGCGGAACCGAGGGCTTCGACCACACTCAGCGGATTGGTCGAAATCGCTTGCGGGCCGGCCTTCGTGACGGCGCCGGTGACCACGACTTTCTGGCTGGCGAAGCGCAGCACCGCGACGTCGACCTGCGGCTCGGCGATGAACGCCGACAAGCGCTGTTCGATGTCAGCGCGCAGTTGCTGGATGGTCCGGCCGGCGGCCTGGACTTCCTTGATGAACGGGTAATACAGCGTGCCATCGGAGCGCACCAGTCGGCCGTTGGCATCGATCTGTTGTTGCGCGCCGGAGGGGGCAGTCAGCTCCGGGTGATCCCAGACGGTGATGTACAGCACGTCATTGTTGCCGATGCGATATTCCGCCGGCGTCACCAGCAGCTCCGCCGGCAGCGACTCACGCTTCTGGGTGGCGCGGTTCATGGCGATCAGCTTCGGGGTGATCGGAATCAGCTCGACCCGACTGCTTTCGCTGGCACCCTGGCGGGTGATATCGCTGGTGCTCAGGTACTGGCCGGGGGAAAACATGCAACCTTGCAAAGCGAGACTTGCCAACATTAAAAGATAAACACTACGAGTCATAATGGCACTACGCTATTCAAGGGCGAATCCAAAAAACAAAGTCACCCGACTTGCGTCGGGCGACTCTGTACTGCACTAACAAATGTTCCTGTTAGTTATGCGTGCCGGTTGTACCGGTGGTACCCGTCGTACCGGTGGTACCGCCGTTGGCACTGCCACCGCTGTTGGACGCCGCTACAGCACTGGCAACCATCGCAGTACTGGCCGCGGGCGCTTGCGAAGCCGCCACACTGCCACCTACATTGGTTACCGCTGTCAACGGCGCTTCAGCGGCGGCAGCCCAGTTGCTCAACATCGTCAACAGGGCAACTGCCATCACTTTTTTCATAACAACTCCTTTCTAACATTCGAACTGTTAAAAAACAGATCTGTGTCAGAGCTGGTAGCTTTCAAGTCCGCAAAGAGCGCGAACAAGATCCGTTGTTCTTTCACAGTCCTGTGCAACTGCTAAAGTCGAACGGCAGGTTTATATCTACGGATTTGCAAATGGCATTGCCAGTGTAATTTCCCGACGTTATCTAACAACCTGACTGAAACTAACATCGGACTAAATGGCCATCATCGCGAATAACCATTGGGATGATTCGATTGCCAGCGCCAAGTGTCGGCAACCATGTCCTGCAAGTTGCGCGTGGCTTTCCAGCCGAGCTCTTTCGCCGCTTTCGAAGCATCGGCAAAACTCTCGGCGATATCACCGGCGCGGCGCGGCATCATCCGGTACGGCACCGGCCGCCCGCAGGCCTGTTCGAAGGCATGCAGCACTTGCAGCACGCTGTAGCCATCGCCGGTGCCGAGGTTCCAGGTGTGGATGCCGGTGCGCTCGCTGATCGACTGCAACGCTTTCAAATGCCCGTCCGCCAGATCGACGACATGAATGTAATCGCGCACGCCGGTGCCATCGGAGGTCGGGTAATCGTTACCGAAGATCGACAGCTCGCGCAGGCTGCCGACCGCAACCTGGCTGATATACGGCACCAGATTGTTCGGGATGCCGTTGGGGTCTTCGCCCATGTGCCCGCTGGCGTGGGCGCCGATCGGGTTGAAATAGCGCAGCAGCGCAATGCTCCAGCGCGGCTCGGCGAGGCTCAGGTCGCGCAGCACGTTCTCGACGATCAGCTTGGACTGACCGTAGGGATTGGTCGGATTGCCCGTAGGAAAATCCTCGCGAATCGGCATCTCTTCAGGCTCGCCGTACACCGTCGCCGAGGAACTGAACACCAGGCGGAACACCCCCGCCGCTGCCATCGCCTGACACAGAGTGATGCTGCCGCCGACGTTGGTTTCGTAGTATTCGAGCGGCTTGCGCACACTCTCGCCCACGGCTTTGAGCCCGGCGAAATGCAGCACGGCGTCGATCTGATGCTCGCGGAAAATCCGGTCGAGCAGCGGCCGATCGCAGACATCGCCGCGAATCATCCATGCACTTTTGCCGCAAATGGCTTCAACGGCATGAAGTGCTGCGTCGCTGCTGTTACAAAGATTATCCAGAACGACAACTTCATAACCTGCCTCAAGCAATGCAAGTGTGGTATGCGAGCCGATATAGCCGGCACCACCCGTTACCAGAATCTTCATAGCGCGGTCCGTCATTGAATAAATACCCGGTAGCGTGTCAAGCCATGCCTGATGGATATGCGGAGCAATTCACACAAACAGGGCGACAACAACCTCAAACAAATTTAGTTCAACCACTGACAATAATTATTTTTGCCGGTCAAACTGTTTGACGGGTACTTATTAGCACTCCCTGGATACTTATCACTATCGACAGATACCGACTAAAAATAACTTACAACCAAGTAGTCGACATCTCATAACATTAGCGCTTTTTAACAGCGCAACTAATTGCCAGCAACAACCTGACTCGGGTATTAAAGTAAGCCTTCAATAATCATTGAAACTTGCCGCCACTTTGTGGTGCGCAACCGTCGCCTGTGTTCCATGACTGTCCAGGATACTTTTATGATTCGTAAATGTTTGTTCCCCGCTGCCGGCTACGGCACGCGTTTCTTGCCGGCGACCAAAGCCATGCCGAAAGAGATGCTGCCGATCGTCAACAAGCCGTTGATCGAATACGCCGTTGAAGAAGCACGGGACGCCGGTCTGCAACACATGGCCATCGTCACCGGCCGGGGCAAGCGCGCGCTGGAAGACCACTTCGACATCAGCTACGAACTCGAGCACCAGATCCGTGGCACCGAGAAAGAGAAATTCCTCGCCGGCACCCGCGAGCTGATCGACACCTGCACCTTCTCCTACACCCGTCAGGTGGAAATGAAAGGCCTGGGCCACGCCATTCTCAGCGGTCGCCCATTGATCGGCGACGAGCCGTTTGCCGTGGTGCTGGCCGACGACCTGTGTCTGAACCTGGAAGGCGACGGTGTGCTGTCGCAGATGATCCAGCTGTACAAGAAATTCCGTTGCTCGATCGTCGCCATTCAGGAAGTCCCGGCCGACCAGACTCACAAGTACGGCGTGATTGCCGGTGAGCTGATTTCCGAGGGCATCTACCGGGTCAACAACATGGTGGAAAAACCGGCGCCGCAGGACGCGCCGTCGAACCTGGCGATCATCGGGCGCTACATCCTCACCCCGGACATCTTCGACCTGATCGCCGACACCGAACCAGGCAAGGGCGGCGAAATCCAGATCACCGACGCACTGATGAAACAGGCGCAGAACGGCTGCGTGCTGGCCTACAAATTCAAAGGCCTGCGCTTTGATTGCGGCGATGCCGAGGGCTACTTGCAGGCGACCAACTTCTGCTACGACAACGTGTACCTCAAGGGCCGCTGAGACGCCCCCCCATCACCAGAGGCAGGCAACCATGAACATTGCACAACATTCGACAGAGATTGAACGTGAGGTGGGCAACCTCGGGGTGATGAGCTGGTTGTCGCGCCATCAACCGCTGCCCAGCGCCAATGAGACCTGGCTGGGCACGATTCTGCTGGTGGAGCGGATCGGTGTGTTTCCTGCGTCCGGCGATATTCGCCGGCCGCTGCGCGATCCTTATCCGCTGCTCGCGCATCTGAAGGCGTTGTATGGCGAACAGGCGCTGGAAATGGATGACCGCGATGGCCTGAAAGTGATCTTCAGCGACTGGCGCTTTCGAGTGCGCATCTGCTGCAACGATCCGGCGATCATCATTAATGTTGAAACCCGTTGTGATGCGCGGTTGATGCCGCGCAAGCTTGCGGAGTTACTCGAACAAGTCGACAGTTTCGCATCGGCATAATCAACCTGTAGGAGCTGACGAGTGAAACGAGGCTGCGATCTTTACGGATTGATCGTTCCCACGCTCCGCGTGGGAATGCATCCAGTGACGCTCTGCGTCACGCTGCGGAGGGACGCGGAGCGTCCCGGGCGGCGTTCCCACGCGGAGCGTGGGAACGATCATGGTGGCGAGTCGTCGCAACCGGTACTCGTACCCGTTATCCAGCGATAAAAATAATCGGCAATCACCTTCCCGCCCGTGGCCGGCAACGGATGAATCTTGTCCGGGCCGATCATCGCGCTGGCGTAGCGTTTGACGTCGGGGCCAAACGCGCATTGCAGGTTGGCAAAACCGAGCTGCTGTTCACGCGCCCACGGTTCGAGCACCTGCGCATAGGCCGACATCGGATAAGCGCTGGAGCGCGTGGTGTCCTGACGCATGATCAGGTTGATGCTCGCCGCCGGCTGAATCTCGCGCAGCATGCTCACCAGGCCCTGAACGTTTTGCAGGTACTGCGCAGGTTTGACGCCGAAGCCCTGATCGTTGCCGCCGAGCATGATCAGGTAAACGTCGGCCGGGATCTTCGACACCACGGCTTTCCATTGCGTCTGCCACTGTCGATCGGCGTGATAGAAATCCGCCGATGCCGCGCCGGAGGCCGCCAGTTTCGACACCCGAATGCCCTTCTCATCATTCGTCATCCAAAGGCCGAACAACGTGGGCGCGCCCTTCACCACTTCCAGTTTGAATGACCAGTCTGCGGCTGATGGAACGCCCGCTAGCGCGACTTCCTGAACGCCTGAGCCTGCGAGTTTCAACGGTTGCCAGGCTTGCGCGGGCGACCAGCGATAGCGCAGCTCGTCCGATTCGCCGCTGCCCAGATACAACAATTTCGCCTGAGTGACCGTGGTATCGATGCGCGGCGAAGGGCTGGCATCGACTTGCAACCAGGCGCCCGGCTTGCCGCCGATCGTGCGACTGTCCGGGCTGGCCTGGCCCAGATCGGAAACCTTCCAGCCGCCGCCGAAGTATTTGTCGCTGCTGCGGGTGTATTTGAAATGCGTGCCGCCCAGCGCCGCGCCGTGGTTGAAACCGACGTAACCGGGGCCGGCGAAACCCACCTCGGCGGCCACTCGCTGCACCAGTTTGTTCAGATAGAAATCCTGCCCGGCGGTGTAGCTGTCGCCGATCACCGAAACCGCCAGCACCTTGCCGGCCTTGCCCTCGCGCCACTGCGCAAAGCGCTGGCGAGCATCGTCTATCGTGATGGCCGAAGTGGCGACTGGTTGAGGGGCGTCTACTGGCATCATTGAATATTTTCCTTTGTCCGGGATGGCCCCTTCGCGAGCAGGCTCGCTCCCACAAGGATGGTGTGACTTGCACGAATCCACTGTAGGAGCTGACGAGTGAAACGAGGCTGCGATCTTTTGATCTTCGCAAGCCACGACAAAAGATCAAAAGATCGCAGCCTCGTTTCACTCGTCAGCTCCTACAGGGAGGATTGCGTCTGTACCACCGGGGCGATGGGCGCCAACGATTTCCGCTTCGCTGCGCGCTCGCCAAGGAACAACACCGAGGTGAAATTGAACCGGCTGAACACCATCGCCAACAGCACCGGCCCGAGCAATCCACAACTCAGACCACCAAGCACCAACAAGCTCTCATCCTTCACGCCGAGGCGCCCAAGGACAAACCGCGAGGTCGCGGCAAACAGCACATGAAAAAGGAAAATCGCATAGGAATACCCGCCGAGCCAGGTCAGCGCTTTCGAGCGCATGTCACTCGACAGCAACGCGATGCAAGACACACAACCCACCGTCAAACCAATCAGGCTGCGGCGATCGACAATCAGCTCACGATCGATCGCCGCGACGTACAACAGCGTCAGCGAGATCAGCACAAACAGCAGCGGCCCGATCACTTTGAAACGCTGCTTCAAAACATCGACATTTTCCTGACCGATCATCCCTGCAACAAAAAACGGCAGCAGGTAAATCGCACCGTTGATACCGAACGCATCCAGCGGCAACGGCGGCAGCAGGAACAACACCGCCGCAAACGCAAACAAGCCATACAACCGCGTCGCCGAACGCAGCAGGCCGCGCCACTCCAGCAAACCGACGAAGATGAAAATACTGAACACCGCCTGCAGGAACCAGAAGTGGTTGATCGGCACCCAGAACGACAACAACGCGTCGATCACGCCGACGTCCTTGTTCACCCCCGGCCCCACCGCTTGCAGCACCGAGAACGGCACCCCGACGCAGAACAGCGGCACGATCAGCCGCCGCACCTTGCCGACGAAGAAGGCGGAAAAGTCATTGCCGCGAATCTTGTAGATCGAATAGATGTAGCCGGAGATGAACGTGAACAGCGGCATGCGCACGTACACCATCGAGTCGGCGATGACCCGGAACGGCGAGCCGATGTCGATCTTCAAGCCGCCGCCCAGCGGGCCGATGACGTGATAGAGCACCAGCAGCAGGCACGCCAGGCCGCGCAGGGTTTCGATCTCCAGGGATTTTTTCTTGCTCGACATAGAGCACCTGCCTTAAGTGAGAATTCTTGATTCGACCTGCGCCGGTTTGTTCGCGCGCAGCATCAAGCCCAGTCCGACGAACAACACCGGCACCACCATGGAGAAGTGGCGGGCGAAGGAGCCGAAGTCCGGCTCGAACAAGCCTTGCACCAACAGAAACGCCAGCGGAATCGCGATCAGTTCCTTGGGTTTGGTCTGGATCGGCGCGCCCTTGTAGTCGGTCGAAGTGATGACTTTGAACAGCAGCAGCGCGGTCATGATCATCAGCGCAACAAAGATCACCTGCCCCGGCCCGGACAGCAGAATCAGCTCAACCGGAAACGACAGGCGGAAGAAAATGATCATCGAGTCCAGCGCCTGGGAGACGAAGTCACTGCCGCTGAGCCACGAAACGATCAGCGACTTGGAGCCCTCCTCGCCCGCCGTGCGCAGCTCGTTGTTACTGGCGCGGATCGATGACACCGGAAAGCCCAGCGCCAGCTGAATGGCCATGGCCACCGCCAGATAGAACAGGAACAGCATCAGAAAGAAGGTGAAGCGCGAGACGTATTTTTTCATCACGCAGACGCCGACCCACGACAGCGAAAACAGAATCCAGTACGGCCGGATCAGCACACCGTAAATCACCGCCGAGAGGAAAAAACCGCCGCGATATTTGCGCGTCAATGCGCTGAGCAGAATGCTCAACACCGCCACCGACACGATGATTTCCTTGGTCAGGTTCTCGAGGAAGAACGAGCGCACGATGCCCCACAGGCACAGGGTGCCGAAAATGGTCAACGGCATGCGCCGGAACACCACTACCGGAATTGCGGTGAGGAAGAAATTGCAGAACATGCCGTAGGCCCAGGCGTTGGTCAGGTTGATCCCGGTGGGCCGCAGCAGGAACGCCGAACACTCGTAGGACGAGCGATCCGGCGAGAACGGATTCCAGAAATTGCAGTTGTCGGCACGCGCATACGACGACCACAAGGTCATCGCATCCGGCCCCGGATCACGCGGCACCAGCAACGGCATCGCCACTGACAGAAACAGCCCGGTGAACAGGATCAGAAAGGAAATCGACGAATCGAATTTGCGCCCACGAAACTCGATGCGCGGCAATTTCAGGCCCATGACAGCGCAGCCTTTTTCGCGCCGCTGACACGGGTCAACACTGCAATCACACTGAGCTGCACGACGATGGCGAAAACATTGCCCCACGCCGCGCCATAGATTGAGTAATGCTTGATCAGCACATAGCTGACCGGCACTGAAATCAGCAGGCAGAGCGCAGCGCTGGCCAGCGACACCCGGCTGTTTTTCGAGGCAATCAAACCGCCCCAGACAATGTCGCCAATCGCCCGCAAGGCGAAGGAAAAAATCAGCACCGCGAGGAGCGCGTTATCCGGACGCGGCACGCTGGCGGCGACGTAATCGAGCAGCACATTGAAAAACACATAGATCGCCACGGCCACAACCGCGGAGACCGCGAGGGAACGCATCACCCATTTGTTGACGAACAGTTGCCTGACCGTGAACGTCTGCTGATCGGTCTGGAAACGCTTGGCCAACACCGGAATGCCGACCACCGCCACCACCGCATACGACAACGCCTGCAAGGTGTTGGCCGCCGACCACGCATACACATATTTACCGAGGCTGGCGTAGGGCTCGAGGTCGATGATCAGAAAGCGCTCGGCGTACTGACTCAGGGCGATCAGACCGGTGCCAAGATAGAACGGCAACCCGGCCTTCCACACCGTCGCGGTGTCCAGCGGCGCGGCTTCGCGGCCCTTGTGCACATTCACCACGATCAAATAACCGGCGATGATCACCAGCACGTTGGCGGCGACCCACAGCCACAACACACTGGCGATGCCCTCGACCCAGCCGAGCACCATGCCGCCCACCGCCAACACCGCCCAGAGGCCGGTCTTGATGAAGAACAGCAGAGCACCGGCGGTGGCTTTCTGCGCAGAAAACACGAAGGAATTGATTTCGAACGACAGGTGCTCGGTGAGCAGCACCAGGGTCACGCACAGGATCAACGTAGCGGTCGCTTCCACCGACTGGAACAGCGAATAGATCAGTACCGTCAGCACCGACAACAACAGCCCCACCGCCAGATACAGCAGCAGAACCTTGTCGACCACCCGCCGCGAACTGCCGCCGACGCTGATCAGCCGGTTGATTTCGGAACTGAAGCCGACGCTGTAGAACTTCGACGCGATCAACGACGCTGCGACCACCACACCATAAAAACCCAGCGCCTCGTAGCCGAGGTAATGGGTGATGGCCAAGACCAGCAAGAACTTCGCGCCCAAGGCTCCGCCGCGAAGCAACAGCCGAAATATCATCGAACGACACCCTTGATGATTTCGTCCATGGCCACGGTTTTCGCTTCGATTTCGTGGCAAGTGTCGGTCAGGCGCTTGCCGAAATCCGCCAGCGCATTCGGTGCGTAAACGGTGTTGATGATGGTGTCGACGTCGATGTCGCCGCCGTTGATCACCCAGTCCTCGACACCCATGTCCTGATAGGCGCCAAAGCCTTTGCGCTCGTAGCTGATGTGATACGCCGGCACGCCGGAGAGCAGCGATTCGATGGCGCCGTGCAGACGCACCGAGATCACCAGGTCCGGTTGGTACTTGGCAATGGTTGCCTTCAGCGACAGCAGATCTTCGTTGATGCCCAGCTCGCGGTAGAACGCGCCGTCATCGTTGCCACGTACGGCGCTTTGCACGGCGCAGACCACTTTGCTTTTGTTCTTCAGACGCTGCAGCAGCAGTTTCAGATTGGCCACGTAAGCGACCTTCTTCTCCTTGCTCCACTCCGGCGGCTTGCGCAGCACCACGCACACCGTCGCCGGCGAGGCGGCGCAGCGGGTGAATTTCGGTTGCTGAAGAATCTTGCTCGCCAGCGACTGCACCGCCAGATCCGGCGCGCGGTAGACGTTTTCGCAAGCATCGAAGATGGCCGAGGAGCGGTTGTCACGCACGAACACCGCATCGGCGCTGGCGTAGTGTTCAACGATCTTGCTGCTCTCACCGTGGAACGGGCCGATGCTCTGCGGCAGGTACACCGACGGCACTTTGCTGAGAATCGCGGTTTCCAGTTGCTTGGCATGGCCGAGCTTCAGCTTGATGTGCTCGAAGGCGCTTTTCGAACGCATGTAACCGCCGCCGACACCGACGATCAGATCGGTCTTCTTCAGCAGATCGGCGAGCCCGGCGTAGGACTGATTGAGAAACACCGCTTGCTTGACCCGGCCCAGACCCTTGGCCGCCATCACCGGCGCATCGAAACGCGGGTGCGGCAAGTAGTTGAACGACTCGGGGTCGGACGCCACGACACTGATCGCGGTGTCGTCACCGAAGTTACGCTGCACCAGAGCAATGGCCAGATCGACGAGCAGACCGTCACCGGAGTTGGACGCACTGTAGCCATGCAAAATCGTTACGTTCATAAGCTTGAGTTCTACTTAATAAGTGGGAGCGTGATACAGGTCGTAGGTCTGGCGGATCATCAACGCGGCGCTGAAACGTTCGCGGACAATGCTCCGGCCTTCGTTGCCGAGGTCGAGCAGGCGCGGCTTCTGGATGATCGTCAAAACATCGGCCAGCGCCTGGTGATCGCCGGAGGGGAAGACGTAGCCGGACACTTCGTTGGTGACCAGTTCCGGCAGCGAGGTGCAGTTGCTGGCAATCACCGGCAGCCCCATGGCCATGCCTTCCAGCGGCACCATGGCAAAGCCTTCCCAGCGACTCGGCACGATCAGCGCATCGGCTTTCTGATACAGCGCCTGCACTTCACTAGGGGTCACCCACGGCAGGTACTCGACCGAATCCATCGGCGGGCACTCCACCGAGTCCTCGTTGACCGCACTGCCAACCACCGTCAGTTTGAGGTCGTTGCGATTGACCTTGGCGTAGGCCTTGAGCAGCACGTCGAAGCCTTTCTGGTAATCCAGACGCCCGACGAACAGCAGATGAATCGGCTCGGCGCCAACGCTCTTCGGTGCGTCATCCTTGTGATGAATGCCGTTGTAGATCAGCTTCATGCGCTTGCGCTCGATGCCGAAACGCGCGGCTTTATCCAGCTCGTACTGGCTGACGCAAATGATCACGTCGGTGACTTTCTGCAGCACCCGCTCGATCCACGCGTAGACCTTCTGCTTGGTCGGCGAGCTTTCCATCAGGAACGAAAACGCGTGCGGGCAGTAGACGATTTTCGGCTTGCGCCATGGTCGCAACAGCACGCACACAACACGGCCGATCACTCCGGAAAAGGTGCTGTGCAAATGCACGACGTCGGGCTTTTCCTTGAGCAGCACCTGGCTCAGGCGCCAGGCGAAACGCAGCAGCGATGGCACGTTGCGACCGCTGCGTGGAAAGGTGCGCACTTGTTGCGGGGCGATGCCATGCAGCTCCTTGGCCTGATCCTCGGGTACCAGATAGACCAGTTGATAATTCGCCGCGTCGTCTTCGGGGGATGCCGAGATCGTGCGGATCACCGTCGCCACGCCACCTTTGATCGTCTCTGCCACGTGCAGTATTTTTTTCACAACTCACCCACTTCAAACAGGAAAGAACAATCGGCAACCATCAGGATTTGTCGGACGCGTATTCGTAGTTGTAATAGCCCGTGCCGCCGTAATAGCTGGCCGCACGCTTCTCGACGCCGTTGAACACCGCGCCTTTCAACTCGATGCCGTTCTGGGCGAAGCGGCGAATGGTCAGTTCGATCTCTTTGGCCGGGTTCACGCCGAAGCGGGTGACGATCAGGCTGATGCCAGCCTCGCGACCGACGATGGCGGCATCCGTCACCGCCAGCAGCGGCGGCGTGTCGATGATTACCAGGTCGTAGCGCTCGCTGAGTTCTGCCAGCAGCTCGCGGAAGTTGGCGTGCATCAGCAGCTCGGAAGGATTGGGCGGCACTTGCCCCCGGCTGATGAAATGAAGGTTGTCGACTTCGACCTTGTTGATCGCCTGCTCAAGGGTGCAGCGCTTGACCAGCAGGTCGGACAGACCGTTGCTGATCGGCGTGTTGAGGGTTTTGTGCAGGTGCCCTTTGCGCATGTCGGCATCGATCAGCACCACGCGCTGGCCGCTCAGGGCCATGACCGCCGCAAGGTTGGACGAAACGAAGGTCTTGCCGACCTGTGGGCTCGGCCCGGAAATCATGATGCGGTTGTTGGTCGAATCGAGCCCGGCAAAATGCAGGCAGGTGCGCAGGCTGCGGATCGATTCGATCGACAGATCGGTCGGGTTGCGCAGCGCCAGCAGGTACGCAGGTTTGTCGACGCCGTCGCGGGCGCGGCCCTTTTTGTTGTCCTCTTCTTCCTGCAAGGCGCTGTAGGGAATCGACGCATAAACCGGCAGGCCCAACTGCTCGATGCCCTCCGGGCCTTCAAGGCCTCGGCTGAGGGATTTGCGCAGCAGCACCAGCGCCACGCCGACAAACGCGCCGAGCAATGTCGCGATCAGCACGATCAGTGGTTTCTTCGGTTTGATCGGATTGGTCAGGTCGACATCGGCAGTGTCGATCAGGCGCACGTTACCGACGGCCCCGGCGCGGACGATGTCGAGTTCTTGCGATTTGTTCAGCAACTGCGTGTAGATCTGCGAAGCCACCTCGACGTCGCGGGTCAGGTTGAGCAATTCCTGCTGGGTGGCCGGCAAGTCCTGAACCTTGCCTTCGAGGGATCTCTGCTGCTGGGTCAATTCGCCGATCTGCGTCATCAAGGCGCGATAGGCCGGGTGCTGTTTGGTGAACTTGCGATCGAGTTCGGCCTGCTGCATTTTCAGTTCGGAAATGCGCGTTTCCAGCGCCACCGACTGGCCCAGCACCGACTGGGTTTCCAGCGAGATGTTCACGGTCTTGCCGTGGGTCTGGTAGGCATTCAAGGCGTCGCTGGCCTTGGCCAGATCACGCTTGACCTGGGGCAACTGGCTTTGCAGGAAGGCCAGGCTCTGCGCGGCTTCCGCCGAAGTGCGCCGTACGTTTTGCTCGACGTAGAGCGAGGCGATCTTGTTGAGGATCTTCACCGCCTCGGCCGCGTCGGAGCTGGCCAGCGCCAGACGAATGATCCCCGACTCCTTGCCCTGTTCGGAGATATCCAGCGCGTCCTGATAGCCCTGAATGGTCACGATCCGAGGATTGCGCACCACCTGAAAACGCGTGCCGGGGTTGGCCGACAAGTGCGCGATCTGCCCTTCTACACCGTCATTGGCAAACGCTTCGCCGGCCACGCCTTCGGCGAGCAGATTGTCGTTTTCATCGAACAGCTGAAAACGCTGCTGCTCGCCGGCGATCAGGGTGAGCTTCTTGCCGAGCAGGTCTTTCGGCAATTGCAGCCGAGTGAATTCCAGGCGCTCGCCACCCCAGGCATAACTGTGCAAACCGAAACGCGGCGGCGCGACGCTGGTCTCGCTGTCTCCGCGATAACGCCGCGAAAGAAAGCCGCCGATCAACGGGAACGTGTTGGGGGTGACGTCGATATCCAGGCGCAGGTCGTCAACGGTTTTGCCGATCACCGCGCGGGATTTGATGATGCCGATTTCGGTCACCGATGGCGATTGCCCACCGAGCATGCTGTTGAGGTCGGAGAAACCGAGCATGTCGTTCTTTTTCGGTTCGACCTGCACCAGCGCGTTCGCCAGGTACACCGGCGTTGCCAGAACCGCATAGGCGACGCCGGTGACCATGAAGGCACCGGTCAGCGCGCCGATCAGCCACTTCTGGTCGATCAGGCTGCCGAAGATGCCGAGCAGATCAATACTGTCTTGATCATTGTCGCGGGTGCCGATTACGGACGGTAACTGCATAAGTCTGTTCTTACCATTTACTGTTCTGAAGAATATTCATCAATGCCCGAGACGCTTCGCCCATGAACTAACAGCATCTTCAATCAATGCGTGGGCATGAATAAACGCGGCTTTGCCTTGACGATACGGATCATGTATTTCGCGCTCGCTCTGCCATTTACCGAGCAGAAACACTTTGCCTCTGGCGTGCGAGGCAATCTTCAGCACTTGATTGACGTGAGCTTTTTCCATGACCAGGATCAGGTCCGAGTCATTGACGATGTCCGAGGTCAGTTGCCGCGCCTTGAAAGCCTCGGCGCAATGCCCGTGTTCTTCGAGAACCTGCCGCGCCGAGGCTTCCACGCCCTCGCCCACGCGGGCGGACAGGCCGGCTGAGGACACGGTGATGGCGGACTGGCCCAGCGCGTTGCGCAGCAGCAGTTCAGCCGTCGGACTTCGGCATATATTGCCCACGCAGACAACGAGGATCTTTTTGAACAAGTCTTGCTTTCCTGTGTAATATCAAACAGCCAACATGCCATGAAAGTTAATGAACCCTCACGACTTTCCTGCACTCAGAAATAGCTTCGCCCTGTTAGTACAGGAACATTAAGTACCACAGCGTTTTAAGCCGCCCCAACCACAATTAGCGGACTAAAAATAACTGTGATTTTCAGTTGCTGTTTTCCTGACAAAAAATAACATTCGCGCACTTAGTGCCATCACCGTTATCGGAAATTGAGTAACGGGACAAATATTCGTAGTTGTCATTCTCTTCAGGAGAGCAGACATGAAAACAGCACAGCGCAATAAACTCGCCGCCCTCGCCCTGATGGCGCTCGGTGCCACCAGCCAGGTTCACGCCAGTGAGCTGTTCCCCAACCTTCCGGCGAAAACCATCGGCGTGCAGGTGAAGATCCAGAGCTTTACCGCCGCCGATGCCGCGCAAATCAAGGCCGCCGGCTTCAGCTTTGTGCGCTTCGGCGTGTGGAGCGACAGCCTCACCGCCAAGACTTATCAGAAACAGGTCAGCGACGCCTTCGCCGCCGCCGCTTCCGCCGGCCTGCCGGTGCTGCTGACAGTGCGCGCGATCAAGGCACTGCCGGCCACTTCGCCGGAGGAGCTGAACGCCGCCGGCGGTAAGTTCGCCAACACCGTGACCGGGCTGGAGAAATCCTGGAGCTCGCAATTGGTAGCGATCGAAATATGGAACGAACCGGACCTGGAAACCTATTGGCCGACGCGCAATTTCGATACAACGTTCGTGCCGTTCATGGCCGGCATGTGCAAGGCCTTCGAAGCTCAGCCACAGACGACACCACGGGTCGGTTTCGGCTTCGCCCGGCCGCCAAGCGCGGGCTCGGCGTCGACGGTGGCGCTGAAAAGTATCGTCAGCGAGTACCCGAAATGCCTCAACGCCGTGTCTTATCACCCTTACGGCATGACCGCCACGCAAATCAGCAACGCGCAGACCTTCATCCAGCAGAACTTCAATCTGCCGGGGGTCATCAGTGAATGGGGGGTTTCGGCCCTCGCCTCCAACGGTGGTCCTGAGGGGCAAGCGACCAAGATCAACGCGTTTATTACCGACGTTAAACGCCTCAATATTCCCCTGACCTCTATCTATGAATGGCGGAACAGTGATTCGGGCAGCAACGATCGCGAGAAGAACTTCGGCTTTCTCACCTCTGACGGCCAGCCAAAACCGGCACGCTTGTCGGTAGAAGGTCTGTTGAACGCTGAGTAAGCCTTGGGCAACCGGTCTGTTCACAGGTCGGTTGCTTTGAACCTGTGGGCTGTTTTGGCATCGTATTCAGCGACACCGCGCCCCACCTTTCAAACAATCGTTTTCAGGTTGTTGCCGCAGGGGCCATCGATCCACGAATGCACCCTTGAGTGCCCGTCAGCGCTCGGGTAATGTCTTCAGACCCATAGGATAGAGCACGCCCATGACTTCCAAGCTGGAACAACTCAAACAGTTCACCACCGTGGTTGCCGACACCGGCGACTTCGAAGCGATCGCCCGAGTCAAACCGACCGATGCCACCACCAACCCTTCCCTGCTGCTCAAGGCTTCGGCCATTCACGGTTACGCCGAACTGCTGAACGATTGCGTTCGCGACTGCAAGGGCGATGTCGGCCTGGCCAGCGACCGTTTCGGCGTCGCAGTGGGCAAGGAAATTCTCAACGTGGTTCCGGGCCGCATCTCCACCGAAGTGGATGCGCGCCTGTCCTTCGACCAGGATGCGATCCTCAAGCGCGCGCATCGCCTGATCGAGCTGTACGACAAGGCCGGCGTCGGCCGCGACCGCGTGCTGATCAAGATCGCCTCGACCTGGGAAGGCATCCGCGCCGCCGAGGTCCTCGAAAAGGAAGGCATCCAGACCAACCTGACCCTGCTGTTCTCCTTCGCCCAGGCCGCCGCCTGCGCTGACGCCGGGGTGTTCCTGATTTCGCCGTTCGTGGGCCGTATCTACGACTGGTACAAGAAGGCCAACGGCAACGACTACACCGGCGCCGACGATCCTGGCGTGCAGTCGGTGACGCGCATCTACAACTACTACAAGGCTAATGACTACAAGACTGTGGTCATGGGCGCCAGCTTCCGTAACATCAACCAGATCGAACAACTGGCTGGCTGTGATCGCCTGACCATCAGCCCGGAACTGCTGGAGAAGCTCGCCGCCGACACCGGCAAGCTGGAACGCAAACTGGCACCGGGCAATGCCGGTGAAGCGCGTCTGAGCCTCAACGAAGCGCAATTCCGCTGGTTGTCCAACGAAGACGCGATGGCCACCGAGAAACTGGCTGAAGGCATCCGTCAGTTCGCCCGCGACCAGGAGAAGCTGGAGGCGTTGCTGCAGGCCAAGCTGTGATTTGAGTTTGTAGAACGCAAAAAGGGCGAACCTGTGAGGGTTCGCCCTTTTTTATGGTAACTGCTGATCAAAATGTGGGAGCGAGCTTGCTCGCGAAGAGGCCAGCCCAGACACCATCAATTCACGAGATCAGTGTCTTTCCAGCGCATTCACCAGATCATGAAACGCTTCACGATTGGAATCGTTCAGGCCCATGAGAATCTTGTGCGCTTCCAGCACCTTGACTCGCACCACTTCTTCGGATTGGTCCTGATCCGGCAGGTCGTCCAGGCACTCCGGGCACGGCACCGGGTGGTTGACGATGTTGAACACCTGCTCGAAGCCCATCGATTGCAGCAGACGGGTGATGTCTTCGTGGGTGGTGACAACCGTCGGCAACAGGCCGACCTTCTGCCGCGACAGGATCGACAGTTTGGCCAGCAGGCCCAACGTCGTGCTGTCGATGCTGCGGGTTTCGGTCAAATCGATCACGATCGCGTTGAAATTCGCCGCGGTGAAGATTTTCTCAATAGTCGCATCCAACGCCGAACACAGGGTCAGGCGGACTTCACCGACGAACTTCAGCACGAAGGTGCCGCCCTGCTCGGCGAACTGGATTCTACCGGTACTCATTAAAGATTCCTGCTCAACACCAACAGGGCGATATCATCCGGCATCTCCCCTAGCGTGGCCAAACCAAACACTTGCCGCAGACCATCCAGGCTGCCGCCCGCTGACTTCACCCGTTCGGGCAAAGCAGCCTCTTTTTCTTTGAGCGTTGCTTCCGGCAAAAGGTCCAGAATGCCATCAGACATCAGCGTCAGGCTGAACGTCGGCGGCAGCTCAAGCACGTGGTCTTCGTAAGTGGCTTCATTGAAAAGCCCCACCGGCAGGCCACGGCCTTCGAGATAACGAACACTGTCAGGCGTGTACAACACAGGCAAAGGCAGATGGCCGCCAATGCTATAGGTCAACAAACCGGTCTCCTCGTCGATGACTCCACCGACCATTGTGACGTGTTTACCCAGCTTACAACTGATCAGCCCCCGGTTGATATGACCGAGCACTTCCGAAGGCTTGAACTCCGGCAAGGTACCGCTGCGTTTCGATTCGAAAAGCAACCGCGTGGTCATGAACTTCAACAGCACAGTGACGAAGGCTGATGACGCGCCATGCCCGGAAACATCCGCCAGATAAAACGCGACCCGGCGCTCGTCAACGCGGAAATAGTCGACAAAATCACCCGACAGGTACAGCGACGGGATGATCTGGTGGGCAAAATTGAATTCGTCAATGCTCCACGGGCTTTCCGGCAGCATGTTCATCTGCACCTGGCGACCGGCGTTCTGGTCTTCCTGGAGCAGGTTCAGGCTGGCTTCGAGCTCGCGGTTGGCCTTTTCCAGCTTCTCGCTGTAGCGCTGGTTTTCCAGCAGCAGCCGCGCACGATCCAGGGCCCGGCGCACGGAATGCTCGAGCACAGCCAGATCTTCGAGAGGCTTGATCAGGTAATCCGCCGCGCCCAGGCGCAGGGCCTCGACCGCGTCGTTCATCACCCCGGCACCGGAGACCACGATCACCGGCGTATCGGGTGAGCGCTCGGTGACCTGACGGATCAGTTCGAGACCGCCCATCTGCGGCATGCGCAGATCGCAGATGACCAGATCGGGCTCGTCTTGCTCGAATACCTGAAGACCCTGTTGACCGTTGCCGGCCTGCAGGACGCTGAAACCACTGTCTTCCAGATAGGCCGCGAGGCTCGCGCGCACTACCTCGTCATCATCGATTATCAGCAGCGTGGCACTGGTTTTTGGCATGTGGGCAAACGGCGCCAGAATTAGGTTGGCGTAGTGAGCGGGGCAACGGCCCTGCGCAGACTACTGGATTCGCTTTCTAGCCTCTCTGTTGCAGCGCTTTCAAGCATTCGCCTGGCGCGCGGTTTTAAACAGAGGTGCCCTTCTAAGGCGCAGACGGTACTCCCATCCGCAGAGCGTTTCAAGCATGCGCCGATTGTCGCTTGACGACTTTGTTTGTCAAATCACCGGGAGTTATAAGAACCGCTCCAACGGTAACCCGATGGAAGGTAGCGGCAGTCGCCGGTGACGCTCTGGCGCGGACAAAAAAGGCGACCCGAGGGTCGCCTTTCTGTCGCCGGTCGAAATCAGAAATCGTCTTCGACCTGACCGTCCTTCACCTTGAACTCGCGGTTTTGCAGGTAAGCATTGCGGATGAAGGTGTATTTGTCGCCGCTGATCAGCTTCTCGCTCGACAGCAGGCTGGCGCGGGTGTCGACGATGTTCAGGCCGAAGATCGAGTTACGCGTCGGCACGTGGTCGATGTAGCGGTACGCGCCGGTGAAGCTGTCGACGTATTTCGACGGTGCGTCACGCAGGGTGCTCGGGCCCATCAGCGGCAGCATCACGTACGGGCCGCTGCCCACGCCCCAGTAACCGAGGGTCTGACCGAAGTCTTCGTCGCTGCGGTTCAAGCCCATCTTGGTGCCGACGTCGAAGAAGCCGAGCAGACCGAAGGTGGTGTTGAAAATCAGTCGGGCGGTATCAACGCCCGCTGCAGCCGGTTTGGCCTGGAGAATGTTGTTCGCCAGGTTGGTCACGTCACCGACGTTGCGGAACATATTGTGAATGCCGTCTTCAACGAACTGCGGGGTGATGAACTCATAACCCTGCGCCAAAGGCTTCAGCGCGTAAGTGTCAACGAAGTCGTTGAACTGGAAAATCGGCCGGTTGACGCTTTCCCAAGGGTCTTCTTCGGTGGCCGCCTGGGTGGCGAACGGCGCCAGCAACAGGCTGGCACATACACTTAGCTGAGTGAGCGAAGGGCTCCAGCGCATAGAAAAACTCCTTGGATTTGATACTGGCGCGGACCTCTCGGCCCGAGCATTAAGGCCGCTAGTATAAGCATAAACGGCGATTTGGGCAGTGCGCCGCTGCAAGGATATGCAGGAAGTTTCCTACACAGGCTTTCACTCGGCTGTCATGCAACTGTCACCCCAGCGCCCTAGTCTTGAGCGTTATTTCAGGGACGTTGCCATGACTCACGCCGAAACCTTGCCCGTCGCCGCGCCCGGCCTGACTGCCGTGCTGTTCGGCCTGAGCGGTTGCCTGGTGGATTTCGGTGCCCGCGCCGCGCAAGAGCTCAACGCCGAGCCGGAACATGCCAAAACTACACCCGGCGCACTCGATAGCCTGAAAAGTTTGCAGCGCCAGGGAATTCCCTGCGCGTGGCTCGACGAATTGCCCCCTGCCCTCGCTCAGCCACTGGCCGCCTCGCTGCCAGACTGGATCAAACCGACGCAACATTCAGCAACAATGAATCCGTGGCCCGCCCCTCACGCCTGCTGGCAAGCGTTGATGAGTTTGAACATCGACCGCCTCGACGGTTGCGTGCTGGTCAGCGGTGAGCCGCGCCTGTTACAGGCCGGTCTGAATGCCGGGTTATGGACGATTGGCCTGGCGTCCTGCGGCTCGCTGTGCGGCCTGAGCCCGAGCGAGTGGCAGGTTCTGTCGCAAAAGGAACGCGAAAAGTTGCGCGGCAAGGCAACCGTGCAGTTGTTCGGCCTGGGTGTGCATTCGGTGATCGATCATCTCGGCGAGCTGGACGCCTGTCTCGCCGACATCAGCCTGCGCCGCGCCAAGGGCGAAAAGCCCTGATCGGCGTCATGCAGGTTTACCGAGAGTGGATTAATCTAAAGGTCAGCCATAGACCTTTGGCGCGTGGCTGCGGTCAATGCCAGTGCCTATTGATAAAAGGAAACCACCATGCCCGCCCGACGAGAACTGCAGGATCGGCTCAACACCTTGCGTGATCAATTGGAGCAGAACCCGCCTCTGTCCGAGTCTGAACGTGAAAACTTACACCAGTTGATGGCGCAGATCGAAGCAGAAATTCAATTGGAAAATCAGCTACAGGACAACAATCTGGTGGACGGGGTGAACCTTGCCGTGGAGCGCTTTGAAGTGGAACACCCTACCATCGCCGGCACCCTGCGCAATATCATGAATACGCTGGGCAGCATGGGCATCTGACGCCCCGCCGCACAAAAAAGCCCTGCCAGCGATGGCAGGGCTTTTTCATTTGCAAAATGTGCATGCAAGCCCTTGTGGGAGCGAGCCTGCTCGCGAAGGCGTCGTGTCAGTCGACATCATCGTCGAATGAACCACCGCATTCGCGAGCAGGCCCGCTCCCACAAGGGATATCGCACATTCCGTTTCTTTATTGACGTACGAGCCGGTGATTCGGCAGCTGCACCTCTTCAGTGCTGCGATACGGGTTGATATCCAGCCCACCCCGGCGTACATAGCGCGCAAACACCGTGAGTTTCTGCGGCTTCAACAACCGCTGCAGATCGAGAAAAATCCGCTCAACGCATTGCTCATGGAAGTCCGAATGCTGGCGGAAGCTGACGATGTACTCCAGCAGGCTGGCGTGATCCAGCGCCGCGCCGCGATATTCCACCACGACGCTGCCCCAGTCCGGCTGGCTGGTCACCGGGCAGTTGGATTTCAGCAGATGGCTGTGCACGCTCTCTTCAACGATCCGCGAATCATCGCAACGCAGCAGCTCCGGACGCGGGTGTTCATAATTGCTCACGCTGATATCCAGATCGTCGATGCACACGCCCGGCAACGCCACCACGCCTTCAGCTTCCACGTCTTTCAGACTGCGCACCCGCACGCCCACCGGTTTGCCGGCAGCGGCGGACAGATCCTTGACCAGCGTCGCTTGCAATGTGGCGACGTCGGCGAACGGCGTCTGGTTCAGCGAGTTGAGGTAGAGCTTGAACGACTTCGATTCGATGATGTTCGGCGAGTCCGCCGGGATGCTGAATTCAGCGATCGCCACCACCGGTTTGCCCGAGGGCAGCAGCCACGACAGCTCGAAGCAGTTCCAGAAATCCACGCCTTTGTACGGCAGGGTTTCGGCGGTCAGGCCCAGCTCGGCCCATTTCGCGGTACGCGGAATCGGGAACAGCAGGGACGGCGTGTACGTGGCGATGTATTCGCTGGATTTGCCCAGCGGCGAATGTTCGGCTGCGGGATGCATGGCGGAAACCTGACTGAATAATCAGCGGATTCTACCAGCCTTTGCCCGCGCCTTTGAGTGCTTACTGACTGACTGTCAGTTTGCCGGCCATGCCGGCTTGATAATGCCCGGGGATATTGCAGGCAAACTCGAGCGCCGTGGCCTTGCTGAAGGTCCAGGTCAACTCGGCGGTTTTGCCCGGCTCGACCAGTACGCTGTTGGGGTCGTCATGCTGCATGCCATGGCCCATCGCCGCGTGATCCATACCCGCCATGTCGTGGGACATTTCTTTCATAGCGGTAGGCGTGAGCATGCCGCTTTGCTGCATCTGCAACATTTCCTGCTGGTGACTGGCATGCATCGCCGCATCACCGAGGTTGAATTCATGCAGCAACTGGCCTTTATTCACCAGTACAAAGCGAACCGTCTCACCGGCCTTGACCTGTATGGCTTTCGGGTCGAAGTTCATGTCGCCCATGACGATTTCGATAGTCCGCGTGGCCTGGCTCGCCGCTGCCGGCTGGCCGAAGGCGAAGGTGTGCACCGGTGTCGCCCAGGCTGGCGTACTCAATGCCAGCAGAGAGGCGGCTATTTTCAGGGAGGTGCGCAAAAACATGGTCGTACTCCAACAAGAGAAGGTTCAGCCTGTGGGAAACTCTAACCACCCAGGGCTGGCATCGACCTGACAGGCAGATTACAACTTTGTCAGCTTGGCGCTTATCGCCGGATCTCACGGTATAACGCCTTCGCCCTTTTTCATCCCGAACCAGCCCGAGTCGCCCATGAAACTGTTGATCGTCGAAGACCAAGCGAAAACCGGCCAATACCTGCGTCAGGGCCTGACCGAGGCCGGATTCAATACCGAGCTGGTGGCTGACGGGATCAGCGGCCAGCAATTGGCCTTGAGCGGCGACTACGCGCTGTTGATCCTCGATGTAATGCTGCCCGGGCGCAGTGGCTGGCAGATTCTGCAAGCGGTGCGCAGCGCCGGCCTCGACACGCCGGTACTTTTTCTCACCGCCAAAGACGCCGTGGAGGACAGGGTTCACGGCCTCGAACTGGGCGCCGACGATTATCTGGTCAAGCCATTCGCCTTTTCCGAGCTGCTCGCGCGGGTGCGCAGCCTGCTGCGGCGCGGCAACGCGATCGCCCAGGAAACCAGCCTGCAACTGGCCGATCTGCGCCTGGATCTGATCCGCCGCCGGGTCGAACGCAGCGGCCAGCGCATCGACCTGACCGCCAAGGAGTTCGCCCTGCTGGAAATGCTCCTGCGCCGCCAAGGTGAAGTGTTGCCGAAGTCGCTGATTGCCTCGCAGGTTTGGGACATGAATTTCGACAGCGACACCAACGTCATCGAAGTGGCGATCCGCCGCTTGCGCCTGAAGATCGACGATGACTTCCCCAACAAGTTGATCCACACCGTGCGCGGCATGGGTTACGTGCTCGAAGAGCGTTCGCTGTGATGCGTCGTTGGTCATTGAGCACGCGCCTGGCACTGTTGTTTGCCGCTTGCACTGCGGTGGTCTCGCTGTTCGCCGGGGTGCTGTTCGACCGCGCCAGCGAGGCGCACTTCATCGAGCTTGACCAGCAACAACTGGAGACGAAACTGATCGGCCTGCGCCGCGCCTTGCAGGATCTCCAACCTGCCCAGCGCGAGGCGCGGCTGGCCGATGAACTCAGCCGTCAGGCCGATCTGTCGTTGCGCATCACCAGTGGCGACGGACAACACTGGTATGACAGCTCGGTGCAGATTCCGAAGAATCTGCCGCTGCAAACCGGCCTGTCGACCATCAGCCATGACGGCACCGATTACCGCGTGCTGCGCGCCCCGCTCTACCCGGACGCAGCGGATTCGCCACAACTGACTTTGCTGCTGGACATCACCCATCACCAGCATTTCCTTGCGCGCATGCAGCATCTGATCTGGCTGACCGTCGGCCTGTCAGCGCTGGCTACCGCCCTGCTCGGCGCCTGGGCGGCGCGCAGCGGTCTGCGCCCGTTGCGGCGGATGAGCGCGGTGGCCCGTGGGATTTCTGCGCAATCGCTGAATGCCCGACTGCCTGAAGAGAAGATGCCGCCAGAGCTTGCGGAAATGGCCTACAGCTTCAACGCCATGCTCGCACGCCTCGACGACTCGTTTCAGCGCCTTTCGGCGTTCTCCGCCGACATCGCCCATGAACTGCGCACACCGTTGTCAAATCTGCTGACCCACACCCAGGTCACCCTCACCCGCCCACGGGCACTGGAGGAATACCGCGAAGCGCTGCACAGCAACCTCGAAGAACTGCAATGGATGGCGCAACTGGTCAACGACATGCTCTATCTGGCCAAGGCAGACCACGGCTTGCTGATGCCCAAGCGCGAACCACTGGAACTGGCGGATGAGGCCGACATGCTGCTGGAGTTTTTTGCGCCATTGGCGGAAGACGCTGGCGTGAGTTTGAGCCGTGAAGGTGAGGCGCAAATTGAAGGTGATCGCGGCATGTTGCGCCGGGCCTTGTCGAACCTGCTGGATAACGCACTGCGGTTTACCCCGGCCGAGGGTTATGTGCGCTTGAGCATCGTCGACGAGGGGGAGATCGTGCGCGTCTGCGTCGAAAACAGTGGCGAGGGGGTTTCAGCGCAATTACTGCCACGTCTGTTTGACCGCTTCTATCGAGCGGATCCGGCGCGGCAGGAAGGCAGCAGTGAGCATGCGGGGTTGGGGTTGGCGATCACCCAGTCGATCGTGCGTGCCCATGGCGGGACGATTCATTGCGAATCTGAAGCGGGTTGGACGCGGTTTGTAATCGAGTTGCCTCGGACCTGATCGTTCCCACGCTCTGCGTGGGAACGAGCATGGACTCGCTTACGAATATCTCAAGGCATGCGCCGGTTCGATCTTCGCCGCCCGCCACGCTGGATACACCGTGGCCAGGAAGCTCAAAATGAATCCCGCCGAGCAGATCAACAGCACATCCCCACCCTGCAGTTCCGAAGGCAGGTTGCTGACGAAATACACGTCCGAACTGAAGATATGCTGGCCGGTCACACGCTCGACCCAGCCGACCAGTTCGCTGACATTGAGCGCCGCAATCACGCCCAGCACGCCGCCAATGATGGTGCCGACAATGCCGATCACCGTGCCCTGCACCATGAAGATCGCCATGATCTGCCGGGGCGTGGCGCCGATCGTGCGCAGGATGGCGATGTCGGCGCCCTTGTCGTTCACCACCATGATCAGCGTCGCAATGATGTTGAACGCCGCCACCGCGACGATCATCAGCAACAGCAGGCCGATCATGGTTTTTTCCATCTTCATCGCGCTGAACAGGCTGCCCTGGGTGTGAGTCCAGTCGTCTGCCTTGAAGTCAGCGCCGAGGCCACTGGCAATGTCCGCAGACACCTTCGGCGCGGCGTACAGATCCTTGACTGCCAGCCGCACGCTCTGCACCTGATTCGGTTGCCAGTGCTGCATGGTCGCGGCGTCGGCGACGTGAATCAGGCCCATCGAGCCGTCCAGCTCGGCGCCGACCTTGAACACGCCAACCACATTCAGGCGCTGCATGCGCGGGGTGATACCGCCCGGGGCGGTACTGACTTCCGGAACGATCAAGGTGATCTTGTCGCCGACATTGAGGCGGAAACGCCGCGCGGTGATTTCACCGATCACCACACCGAATTCGCCCGGCTTCAAGGCATCGAGACGGCCCTGGACGATGTGCTGGGCAACGATCGACACCTTGCCTTCCTGGGCCGGATCAACGCCGCTGATCTGAATCGGCTGCATCGAACCCTTGTAGGACAGCATGCCTTCCATCTCGGTGAACGGCACGGCGGCCGTCACTTCGGGATTTTTCATCGCGGCGGCGGCCACCGGCTGCCAGTCATCGATCGGCTTGACGCCAACGATGGTCGCATGGGGCACCATGCCGAGGATGCGCGAGCTCATTTCGCGCTGAAAGCCATTCATCACCGACAGCACCACGATCATCGCCAGCACGCCGAGGGCGAGGCCGATCATCGAGGTCATCGAAATGAACGAAACAAAGCGATTGCGGCGCTTGGCGCGGGTATAGCGCGTGCCGATAAAGATCGATAACGGTCTGAACATTCGCTGGGGCACCGTATAGAAATAAAAGACCCGGCGCCGTTACGGGCGCCGGGTTTCAGCCAGTCAGATGGGGGTCAGGCAACCTTCCTGCAATTGCAGGACGCGGTCCATCTGGCGAGCCAGGTTCATGTCGTGCGTCACCACCAGGAATGCCGTGCGCATCGACGTGCTCAGCTCCAGCATCAGATCCTGAATGCCTTCGGCGGTGTGCAGGTCGAGGTTGCCGGTTGGCTCATCGAGCATCACCAGCCCCGGGTTGTTGACCAGGGCACGGGCGATGGCCACGCGCTGACGCTCGCCGCCGGACAGTTCCGCCGGTTTGTGTTCCAGACGATGGCCCAGACCGACACGCTCCAGCAATGCCGTGGCACGCTGGCGCGCCTCCGGGATGGCGGTCTTGCCGATCAACAGCGGCATGCAGACGTTTTCCAGCGCGGTGAATTCCGGCAGCAAATGGTGAAACTGGTAAACGAAACCAAGCGCGCGATTGCGCAGCAGGCCACGCTTTTTCTCGCTCAACGCAGACAGTTCTTCACCGTCGAGCCAGACGCTGCCCTTGCTTGGCGTATCGAGACCGCCGAGCAGGTTGAGCAAAGTACTCTTGCCGGAACCGGATTTACCGACGATCGCTACACGCTCGCCCGGGTGCAGCTCCAGTTGCAGGCCGGCCAGCACTTGTACCGACTCCGGGCCCTCCTCGTAGGATTTGCCCAGGTTACGGCAGCTCAGAATTGCTTGTTCACTCATGCCCGACTCACTCATAACGTAACGCCTCCGCCGGCTGGGTGCGCGCGGCACGCCAGGCGGGATACAGGGTGGCGAGGAAACTCAGGACCAACGCAGCGGCGCAGACCATGACGACGTCCTGGCTCTGGACCTGCGAAGGAAGATAATCAATGAAATACACGTCAGCATTAAGGAACTTGTGGCCGATCAGCCCTTCAAGCGCCGAAATGGCCGCACTGACATTCAGTGCCGCGAGGATCCCGACCACCGCGCCGATGGCCGTGCCGACCACGCCGATCACCGTGCCCTGAACCATGAACGTGCGCATGATCGTGCCCGGAGTGGCGCCGAGGGTGCGCAGAATGGCGATGTCGCCCTTCTTGTCGTTCACCACCATCACCAGCGTGGAAATGATGTTGAACGCGGCGACGGCGACGATCAGCAGCAACAGCAGCCCGATCATGGCTTTTTCCATGCGGATCGCTTGATACAGGTTGCCGTGGGTACGGGTCCAGTCGCGGGCGTAGTAACGATCTTCGCCGAGCTGCTGGGCAATGTTCCACGCCTCGCGCGGGGCCTGGAACAGGTCGTCGAACTTCAGTCGCAGGCCCTGCACCTGATCGGCTTTCCAGCGGTGCATTTTCGCCAGATCCTGCAGATTGGTCACGCCGAGGTAGCCGTCGAGCTCACCGGCGCCGACATGGAAAATGCCGACCACGGTGAAGCGCTTCATGCGGGGGAACATCCCGGCCGGGGTCACGCTGACCTCCGGCGCGACGAAGGTGACCTTGTCACCGATGCCGACGCCGAGCTTGGTCGCCGCCTTGTCGCCGATGACGATGCCGAAGCTGCCGGGAGTCAGGTCGTCGAGTTTGCCCTGCTTCATGAAGTTGTCGATGATCGACACATTGCGCTCGAGCGCAGGATCAATGGCATTGAGCAACACCTTGGAAACCTGACCGTTGTTGGTCAGCAGGCCCTGCATCTGGGTGAACGGCGCCACCGCCGTCACCTGCCGGTTCTGCTTGACCCTGTCGGCCAGGCTCTGCCAGTCATTGATCGGCTCGCCGGTCTCGAGAGTGGCGTGGGGCACCATGCCCAGCACGCGGGTGCGCATCTCATGATCGAAGCCGTTCATCACCGACAGCACGACGATCATCACGACCACGCCAAGGGCGAGCCCGATCATCGAAGTCAGGGAAATGAATGACACAAAATGATTGCGACGCTTTGCACGGGTATAACGCGTGCCGATAAATACGAAGAGAGGTCTGAACATGTCGGGGCTTGTTCGGAGGGAAAAGGAACGTCCTTGTGGCGGGGGTCGAAAACCAGCTTTACACTCAGACCACCGCCGCTACCATGGGTTCGCCATGTCGACATTAGATGAAGAAGATCGCCGCGAATACTACCGTATCGAGGACACGATCGCACTGGAAATTCGGCCCCTGTCCGCTCCCGAAGCCGCAGGCCAGGAAGTGTTGCAGGATGCTTCCCCACTCTTCAACCTGCTCAGCGAACTGCACCTGAGCGAATTCGAGTCGCAGCACCTGTTGCGGCAGATCAGCGAGCGCGACCGCGCCATCGCCGCGTTCCTCAAATCGCAGAACAAACGCATCGACCTGCTCAGCCAGGTCATCGCCCTGACCGTGCTCGGCCACATCGGCGAGCCGCAGCCGGTGATCATCTCCGAGGGCGGGATCGACTTTCAGTACCCGACCCCGATTGCCACCGGCGCACACCTGTCGGTGAAACTGGTACTGATGCCGCAGGCGCTTGGCCTGCTGCTGCGTGCCCGGGTCACCCATTGCGATCCCAAGGGCGATGGCTATGACGTCGGCACCGAGTTCGAGCGCCCGACCGATGCCCAGCGCCAATTGCTCGCGCGCTACATCTTGCAGAAGCAGGCTCAGGAACGCCGTCTGGCCCGCGAACAGAACGAATCTGGCATTTAACTTAAGGAAGCACCGTGACCCTCATCTACGGCCACCGCGGCGCCAAGGGCGAAGCACCGGAAAACACCCTGAGCAGCTTTCAGGAATGCCTCAAGCACGGCGTGCGCCGCTGCGAACTGGATCTGCACCTGTCCAAGGACGGCGAGCTGATGGTCATCCATGACCCGACCCTCAAGCGCACCACCGACCGTCGCGGCAAAGTCGTCGAGCACACCGCTGCCGAACTGGTCACCTACGACGCGCGCAAGGGCGGCCCGGGCTGGATCAAGCCGTGCCCGATTCCGACGCTGGAAGAGCTGTTCGAGCAATGTGATTTCGAGCACTGGCAGCTGGAAGTCAAAAGCGCTTCACGCACCCGCGCGGCGACTACCGTGCTGGCGATTCGGGAAATGGCTCAGCGCCACGGCCTGCTCGACAAGGTGACGATCACCTCGAGTTCGCGGGAAGTCTTGAAGGCAGCGCTGGATCTGGTACCGGACGTATCCCGTGGCCTGGTGGCCGAATATGCCTGGCTCGATCCGTTGAAGGTGGCGGCCAGCTACGGCTGCGAGATTCTCGCCTTGAACTGGACGCTGTGTACGCCGGAACGCCTGCAGAAGGCGCAGCGTCAGGGCCTGCATGTGTCGGTGTGGACCGTCAACGAGCCTGCACTGATGCGCAGACTCGCCGACTTCGGCGTTGACAGCCTGATTACAGACTTTCCCGGTTTGGCCACTGCCACCCTTGAGAATTGCTGAAATCGGTCTCCCCGGCCGGCTCAGGCCACCGGCCGGAGCCCGTCAAAAAAGCCGGTTGAGGCCGTCGTACGCCGCTACCCGATAGGCTTCGGCCATGGTCGGGTAGTTGAACGTGGTGTTGACGAAATACTTCAGGGTGTTCAGCTCGCCCGGCTGGTTCATGATCGCCTGACCGATGTGCACGATCTCCGACGCCTGATAACCGAAGCAGTGCACGCCGAGCACTTCCAGCGTTTCGCGGTGGAAGAGGATCTTCAGCATGCCCTGCGGCTCGCCGGCAATCTGCGCCCGCGCCATGCTCTTGAAGAAGGCCTTGCCGACTTCGTACGGCACTTTCGCCTGGGTCAATTCCTGCTCGTTCTTGCCGATCGAGCTGATCTCCGGAATGGTGTAGATGCCGGTCGGCACGTCATTGACGAAGCGCCAGCTGCCGTTGTCGACGATGCTGCCAGCGGCCGAACGACCCTGGTCGTGGGCGGCACTGGCCAGGCTTGGCCAGCCGATCACGTCACCGGCGCCGTAGATGTTCTCTATGCAGGTGCGGTAGTTCTGGTCGACTTCGATCTGGCCACGGCTGTTGACCTTGACCCCGATGTTTTCCAGACCCAGCGTGTCGGTGTTGCCGGTACGGCCGTTGCACCAGAGCAAGGCGTCGGCCTTGATCTTCTTGCCGGATTTAAGATGCAGGATTACGCCGTTGTCCACGCCTTCGACGCGGTCGTACTCTTCGTTGTGACGCACGGTGATGTTGTTGTTGCTGAAGTGGTAGCTCAGCGCCTGGGAAATTTCCGAGTCGAGGAAGCTCAGCAACTGGCCACGGTTGTCGACCAGTTCGACCAGCACACCCAGACCACTGAAGATCGATGCGTATTCGCAGCCGATCACACCAGCGCCGTAAACGATCAGTTTGCGCGGGGTGTGACCGAGGCTGAGGATGGTGTCGCTATCGTAGATGCGCGGGTGGTGGAAATCGATGTCCGCCGGGCGATACGGGCGCGAACCGGTGGCGATGATGATGTGCTTGGCCACCAGCTTCTCGACCACGCCGTTGCCGCAGACCACTTCGATGGTTTGCTCGTCGGCGAAGCTGCCGGTACCGAAGAACACGTCGACGCGGTTACGGGCGTAGTAGCCGGTGCGCGATGCGACTTGTTTGGAAATGACTTTTTCGGCGCTTTTCAACACGTCCGGGAAGGAGAACCAGCGTGGCTCGCCGATCGCGCGGAACATCGGGTTGGTGTTGAACTGCATGATCTGCCGCACCGAGTGACGCAGTGCCTTGGACGGGATGGTGCCGAGGTGGGTGCAGTTGCCGCCGACCTGACGACGGCTGTCGACCATCGCGACCTTGCGCCCCGCTTTGGCGGCGTTCATTGCCGCGCCTTCTCCCGCCGGGCCGGAACCCAGTACCACCACGTCGTAGTTGTAGACAGCCATGCGTACTCCTCAGAACAGGCCGCGGTGCCAGCAGCACCGGCGGCTAAATCACGCCGAACGGCGGCGCGAAGGAACAATTGGGGGCCAGTGAAGAACCCGGACACAGTCTATAGAAGCGTCAACGCCGCGCACATTAACCCTTGGTCGCGTCGTAGGCTACTTTTGCCTGCACTACAACGCCAGCTTTCGTCTTGTCTTCGGTCAGTTTTTTTCACCGACAAGCTGCGCAAATGCCTGACTGCTGCGGGTGACGAAACCTGTATCGGCACGCAAGACAAAGAATGCAGCAATGGCATGTTTTTGGGCATAGTCCCGCGCCCTTTCCGGCCCGAGAATCAGCAACAGCGTCGATAGTCCATCGGCCATCAACGCTGAAGGATGAATCACCGTGACTGACGCCAGGTCGTGTAGGACCGGTCGCCCGCTGCGTGCATCGAAGGTGTGGGAATAACGCCGACCGTCCTGCAGAAAATAATGGCGGTAGTCACCGGAGGTGGACACACCGTAGCCATCGACATCGATAATCCGCTCGGCCACTTGCTGGTCATCGCGAGGCTCTTCGAGAGCGATGCGCCACGCTGAACCATCCGGTTTCTTGCCGCGGGCTTTGAGTTCGCCCGTGGCTTCGACCAGATAATTGTCGATGCCCATGCCCTGCAATCTGGCGGCGATGGCATCCACTGCGTAACCGGCGGCAATACTGTTGAAGTCGACTTCGACGGCGGCGTCCTTGCACAACCGTTCGCCGTCGATGCGCAGATGCTGATGGCCGACCCGCTGCATGACCTCGGCCACAGCGGCCGCATCAGGGATCTTTTCCTCGCGTCCTTGCGGGCCGAATCCCCAGAGGTCCAGCAGCGGTTCCACGGTCAGGTCGTAGGAGCCTTCGCTTTGCGTTGAAAGCTGTTCGCCGATGCGGACCAATTCGAGCACCGCTGCCGGCATGGCTTGGCAGCTATCGGCGGGCAAGGCGTTGAAACGTTCGATGGCGGAGTCACTTCGGTAAGTCGACAGCTGTTGATCGACTTCACCGAGGATGGCCTGCACTTCGCCGCGCACCATTGAAGGATCGGCGACCCCGGCGTGGCGTACGTATTTGACCGACCAGGTGCTGCCCATGGTCGAACCGCCAACCTGTTCCAGGGAATCGCCGCTGCCGCAGCCGCCGATTGCCACCGCCAACACCACAGGCCCCCACCAGCGTCCAGTTAACAATTCTTCATCTCCCCGCAAAACCACGGCGGCCATTATGAACTACAAGCGCCCGCTCGCTTCCCCATGGCTGCAACGCCTTTATACAAAATTGAACAGTGAGTACCTCCCATGTCCTCCACCACGGGCAAAGGCAAAGCGATCTTTCGCGTTGTCAGCGGCAACTTCCTCGAAATGTTCGACTTCATGGTCTACGGCTTCTATGCCACGGCCATCGCCAAAACCTTCTTCCCCACCGACAGCGCCTTCGCTTCGCTGATGCTGTCGCTGGCGACCTTCGGCGCCGGCTTCCTGATGCGCCCGCTCGGGGCCATTTTCCTCGGCGCCTATATCGACCGACACGGACGGCGCAAAGGACTGATCATCACCTTGGCGATGATGGCCGCCGGTACGGTGCTGATTGCCTGCGTGCCCGGTTACGCGACGCTCGGCGTCGCCGCACCGCTACTGGTGTTGTTCGGCCGCCTGCTGCAAGGCTTCTCAGCGGGCGTGGAACTGGGCGGTGTGTCGGTGTATCTGGCGGAAATTTCAACGCCGGGGCGCAAAGGCTTCTTCGTCAGTTGGCAGTCGGCCAGCCAACAGGCAGCCGTGGTGTTCGCCGGCCTGCTCGGCGTTGGCCTCAACCACTGGCTGAGTCCGGAGCAAATGGGCGAATGGGGCTGGCGTGTGCCGTTCCTGATCGGCTGCATGATCGTGCCGGTGATTTTCTTCATCCGTCGCTCGCTGGAAGAAACTCCGGAATTCCAGGCGCGCACCCACCGCCCTACCCTCGGCGAAATCGTCCGCTCGATCGGCCAGAACTTCGGCGTCGTCATTGCCGGCATGGCGCTGGTGGTGATGACCACGGTGTCGTTCTACCTGATCACTGCGTACACGCCGACGTTCGGCAAGGCCGAGCTGCATCTGTCGGACCTCGACGCCTTGCTGGTGACGGTGTGCATCGGCTTGTCGAACTTCTTCTGGCTACTGGTGATGGGCGCGCTGTCCGACAGGATCGGCCGAAAACCCCTACTGCTGGCGGCGACGATTCTGGCGATCCTCACGGCGTATCCGGCGCTGTCGTGGCTAGTGGCGAACCCGAGCTTCAGCCATTTGCTGATTGTCGAACTGTGGCTGTCGTTCCTTTATGGCTCGTACAACGGCGCAATGGTGGTGGCACTGACCGAGATCATGCCGGTGGAAGTGCGCACGACCGGTTTCTCGCTGGCGTACAGCCTGGCGACGGCGACGTTCGGCGGCTTTACCCCGGCGGCGTGTACCTATCTGATTCATGTGCTGGACAACAAGGCAGCACCGGGGATCTGGCTCAGCGGCGCGGCGGTGTTGGGGTTGATTGCGACGTTGGTATTGTTCCGTGGCAACCGGCATGAGTTGCGCACGGCGCAGGCTTCGGTAGCCAGCTGCGCCTGACAGAATGCTTTCGCGAGCAGGCTCGCTCCCACAGAAGATTGTGAACGACACTGATCCAGTGTGGGAGCGAGCCTGCTCGCGAAGAGGCCGGCAAGGACACCGAAGATCCAACAGGCCCATAAACAAAAACGCCCCGACAAAATGCCGGGGCGTTTTCATTCAAGCCTGAGGCTTAGCGCGGGAACGCTGGCGGATTCACATCAGCCATGTCTTCCATTACGCGAACCACCTGGCAGCTGTAGCCGAACTCGTTGTCGTACCAGACGTACAGAACGACGCGGTTGTCCTGCACGATGGTCGCTTCAGCATCGACCACACCGGCGTGACGCGAGCCGACGAAGTCGGTCGACACCACTTCCTGCGAATTGACGAAGTCGATCTGCTTGTGCAGCTCGGAGTGCAGCGCCATGTAGCGCAGGTACTCGTTCATCTCTTCACGGGTGGCGGCTTTCTCAAGGTTGAGGTTGAGAATGGCCATCGACACGTTCGGCGTCGGAACGCGGATCGCGTTACCGGTCAGCTTGCCGGCCAGCTCAGGCAGAGCCTTGGCAGCAGCGGTGGCGGCGCCGGTCTCGGTGATCACCATGTTCAGTGCGGCGCTGCGGCCACGGCGATCGCCCTTGTGGAAGTTGTCGATCAGGTTCTGGTCGTTGGTGTACGAGTGAACCGTTTCGACGTGACCGTTGATGATGCCGAACTTGTCGTTGACCGCTTTGAGCACCGGCACGATGGCGTTGGTGGTGCAGGACGCAGCCGAGACGATCTTGTCGTCAGCGGTGATTTCACCGTGGTTGATGCCGTGAACGATGTTCTTCAGCTTGCCCTTGCCAGGCGCGGTCAGAACAACGCGGTCGATGCCCGGGCAGGCCAGGTGCTGACCCAGGCCATCGGCGTCACGCCATACACCGGTGTTGTCCACCAGCAGCGCGTCTTTGATGCCGTACTGGGTGTAATCCACCTCGGTCGGGTTCTTAGCGTAGATCACCTGGATCAGGTTACCGTTGGCGGTGATGGTGTTGTTTTCTTCGTCGATGGTAATGGTGCCGTTGAACGAACCGTGTACCGAATCGCGACGCAGCAGGCTGGCGCGTTTGGTCAGGTCGTTCTCGGCGCCTTTGCGCACGACGATGGCGCGCAGACGCAGGCCGTCGCCACCACCGGTTTTCTCGATCAGGATGCGCGCCAGCAGACGGCCGATACGACCGAAGCCGTAAAGAACAACGTCGGTGCCTTTGCGGGCCGAGGCGTTCTGCTGGCCAACCACGTCAGCCATCTCTTCACGCACGAACTGCTCGGCGCTGCGGCCGTTGCCTTCATTGCGGAATTTGAACGCCAGCTTGCCCAGATCCACCGACGCCGCGCCGAGCTTGAGCTCGCTCATGGCCTTGAGCAGTGGGAATGTTTCGTGGACGGAGAGTTCGCTGTCGTCCGAAGAACGGTGGCGAGCAAAGCGGTGAGCTTTGAGAATCGCGATGACAGACTGGTTGATCAGGCTGCGGCCATAGATCGAGCTAACCACGTTGTTATTGCGGTAGAGCTGACCGATAAGCGGGATCATCGCTTCTGCGAGTGCTTCACGGTCGATCCATTCACCAAGACACTGGTCGGGCTTCTGAGTCACGGTAACCTTCCACATGTAGGGGCAGAAAAAAGGGGCTACATTATGCCGCCGACCAGCCCTTTCAGCAATGCGCGCTTGTCGCGCAATCGGTAACAAATTCCCGTTCAAAAAATTTACGCCTTTCTCCAGCCCAATAAAACCGGGGCTTTCAGCGCAGTCAATTTTTCGACGACTGTTAGACGATGTCTGTAACCCTCCGTAACACCACCCGGTTTCGGCACTACATAACCATGAAAAAAGTGCTCGTTTTTATGGTTACCACTACATTTCGTCCAAACCATGAAGATAGACGCAGTCTGCAACTGACAGGCGGCACCGGAGGCCGCTACAATTACCGACTTTGTCGCAACGCCTGGAGCTCAACCTTCCGTGCCTGTTCTGCGTCTACCGTTACTCCCTGCCGAAGCAGGTAAACAGCACTGGGGCAATCTGCCCGGTGCCGCCCTCAGCCTGGCGATTGCCGAGGCTGCCAGCGCTGCCAAGCGCTTTACCCTGCTGCTGACCGCCGACAGCCAAAGCGCCGAACGGCTGGAACAGGAGCTGAGTTTCTTCGCCCCGGATTTGCCCGTACTGCATTTCCCCGACTGGGAAACCCTGCCCTACGACCTGTTCTCGCCGCACCAGGACATCATCTCCCAGCGCATCGCCAGCCTGTATCGCTTGCCGGAACTGGCCCACGGCGTGCTGGTGGTTCCGATCACTACCGCTTTGCATCGCTTGGCGCCGACCAAATTCCTCCTCGGCAGCAGCCTGGTGCTGGACATCGGCCAGAAGCTCGACGTCGAACAGATGCGCGCGCGGCTCGAAGCCAGCGGCTATCGCTATGTCGACACGGTGTACGAGCACGGCGAGTTCACCGTACGCGGCGCGCTGATCGACCTGTTCCCGATGGGAAGCAAACTGCCCTATCGCATCGATCTGTTCGACGACGAAATCGAAACCCTGCGCACCTTCGATCCGGAAACCCAGCGTTCGATCGACAAGGTCGAGTCGGTCAAGCTGCTGCCGGCCCGCGAGTTTCCGTTGCAGAAAGATGCAGTCACCCGCTTCAAGGCGCGTTTCCGTGAGCGCTTTGACGTCGATTTTCGCCGCTGCCCGATCTTTCAGGATTTGAGCAGCGGTATCACCCCGGCCGGTATCGAGTACTACCTGCCGCTGTTCTTCGACGAAACCTCGACGTTGTTCGACTACCTGCCCCAGGACACTCAGGTGTTCTCGCTGCCGGGCATCGAGCAGGCGGCGGAAAACTTCTGGAACGACGTGCGCAATCGTTACGAAGAACGCCGCATCGATCCTTCGCGTCCTTTATTGCCACCGGCCGAATTGTTCCTGCCGGTAGAAGATTGCTTCGCGCGCCTGAAGAATTGGCCGCGAGTCGTCGCCAGTCAGCAGGACGTCGAAACCGGCGTCGGCCGTGAACGCTTCCCGGCGCACGCGCTGCCGGATCTGGCCATCGAAGCCAAAGCCACGCAGCCACTGGCGGCGCTGGCCGGCTTCCTCGAAGAATTCCCCGGTCGCGTGCTGTTCACCGCTGAATCGGCGGGTCGTCGCGAAGTCCTGCTGGAACTGCTGGAACGACTGAAGCTGCGGCCGAAAACCGTCGACAGCTGGCCGGACTTCGTTGCCAGCAAGGATCGTCTGGCGATCACCATCGCCCCGCTCGACGAAGGTCTGCTGCTCGACGACCCGGCGCTGGCGCTGGTGGCGGAAAGTCCGCTGTTCGGCCAACGGGTCATGCAACGTCGCCGCCGCGAGAAGCGCAGCGACGTCAGCAACGATGCGGTGATCAAGAACCTCACCGAACTGCGCGAAGGCGCGCCGGTGGTGCATATCGATCACGGCGTCGGCCGCTACCTGGGCCTGACGATCCTGGAAATCGACAATCAGGCCGCCGAATTCCTCACCCTCGAATACGCCGAGAACGCCAAGCTTTACGTGCCGGTGGCCAACCTGCACCTGATCGCGCGTTACACCGGCAGCGACGATTCGCTCGCGCCGCTGCACCGCCTCGGTTCGGAAACCTGGCAGAAAGCCAAGCGCAAGGCCGCCGAGCAGGTGCGTGACGTCGCCGCCGAATTGCTCGACATTTATGCCCGTCGCGCCGCCCGCGAAGGTTATGCCTTCGCCGATCCGAAGGCCGATTACGCCACCTTCAGCGCCGGTTTCCCGTTCGAAGAAACACCCGATCAGCAAGCGACCATCGAGGCGGTACGCGAAGACATGCTCGCGCCGAAACCGATGGATCGTCTGGTCTGCGGCGACGTTGGCTTCGGCAAGACCGAAGTGGCCATGCGCGCAGCGTTCATCGCCGTGCACGGCGGGCGGCAGGTGGCGATTCTGGTACCGACCACCCTGCTCGCCCAGCAGCACTACAACAGTTTCCGCGACCGCTTCGCCGACTGGCCGGTGACCGTGGAAGTGATGAGTCGCTTCAAATCGGCCAAGGAAGTCAACGCGGCGATCGCCGATCTGGCGGAAGGCAAGATCGACATCGTCATCGGCACGCACAAGCTGCTGTCCGATGATGTGAAGATCAAAAACCTCGGGCTGGTGATCATCGACGAAGAACACCGTTTTGGCGTACGCCAGAAAGAACAGCTCAAGGCCCTGCGCAGCGAAGTCGACATTCTGACCCTGACCGCGACGCCGATTCCGCGCACGCTGAACATGGCGGTGTCGGGCATGCGCGATCTGTCGATCATCGCCACGCCGCCAGCGCGACGCCTGTCGGTGCGCACCTTCGTCATGGAACAGAACAAGAGCACGGTCAAAGAGGCCCTGCTGCGTGAACTGCTGCGTGGCGGTCAGGTTTACTACCTGCACAACGATGTGAAGACCATCGAGAAATGCGCCGCCGACCTCGCCGAACTGGTGCCGGAAGCGCGCATCGGTATCGGCCACGGGCAGATGCGCGAACGTGAACTCGAACAGGTGATGAGCGACTTCTACCACAAGCGCTTCAACGTGCTGATCGCCTCGACCATCATCGAGACCGGCATCGACGTGCCGAGCGCCAACACCATCATCATCGAACGCGCCGACAAGTTCGGCCTGGCCCAGCTGCACCAGTTGCGTGGTCGTGTCGGCCGCAGTCACCACCAGGCTTACGCCTACCTGCTGACACCGCCGCGCCAGCAGATCACTTCCGACGCGGAAAAGCGTCTGGAAGCGATCGCCAATACCCAGGACCTCGGCGCCGGTTTCGTGCTGGCCACCAACGACCTGGAAATCCGTGGCGCCGGCGAACTGCTCGGCGATGGTCAGAGCGGGCAGATTCAGGCCGTCGGTTTCACCCTGTACATGGAAATGCTCGAGCGCGCAGTGAAGTCGATCCGCAAGGGCGAGCAGCCGAACCTCGATCAACCGCTGGGCGGCGGCCCGGAAGTCAATCTGCGGGTGCCGGCGCTGATTCCGGAAGATTATCTGCCGGATGTGCATGCGCGGTTGATTCTGTATAAACGCATCGCCTCGGCCACCGACGAGGAAGGCCTCAAGGACCTGCAGGTGGAGATGATCGACCGCTTCGGCCTATTGCCGGAACCGACCAAGAACCTGGTGCGGATCACCGCTTTGAAATTGCAGGCGGAAAAGCTTGGCATCAAGAAAGTCGACGGCGGGCCGCAAGGCGGGCGCATCGAGTTTGAAGCGCAGACACCGGTTGACCCGATGACCCTGATCAAGCTGATCCAGACGCAGCCCAAGCGCTACAAGTTCGAAGGCGCGACGATGTTCAAATTCCAGGTGCCGATGGAGCGCCCGGAAGAACGTTTCAATACTGTCGAGGCGCTGTTTGAGCGTCTCATCCCGAAATCCGCTTGAAGGACGCCCGATGCGCCTGTTCCGCTCTCTGACTTTGTTGCTTGCACTTGCAGCACCGACGGCGTTTGCCGATGACACGTATCAGGTCGAAATGATCCTGGTGCGCCAGAATGCCGTCCCGGCCATCGTCAGCCGCGCCGCCCCGGAAGACTGGGCCGCAGGCGCCCAGCGTCTGGGCAGCGACAGCCAGCGCACCCCAGCGCTGAATGATGTAGTGAACAAACTCACCGCCAGCGGCGAGTACACCGTGCTGATGCACAAAGCCTGGCAGCAGAGCCTCGGCGAAGCGCCGGCGAAAGTCGCAGTGAGCGAAGGTCAGGAGCAGTTCGGCCAGTTCCCGATCGAGGGCACGCTGGAAATGAAACTCGGCCGCTTCACCGACGTGACCGCCGATTTCTGGGTCAATCAGATCGACGCCAATGGCCTGGTCACCGCCAGTGAGCGCCTGCGTCAGGACAGCCACACCAAGAACGGCCAGCTCAATTACCTCGACAACGGCCACCTGGCCCTGCTGATCAAGATCACTTCCCTGACCGCGCCAGCGCCTCGCGAAGCGCCTGAAGTCGTGCCGGACTGATCGAAGTCCTTATGCCGCCGCCCCTGAGCAAACCGCTGGCCCCGTCGTGGGTCAGCCGATTCAAAGAACAGAGTCTGGAGCGCGGCCGCCGCTACGCTTTGGAGAATCGAGTGCGCATCGCCCAGGTCGGCGATGCGACCATCACCGCCAGTTGCGAAGGCTCCGGCGGCAGTGTTTACCGGCAAACCATCCATCTGCGCGAATCAGCCAAAGCGACGCTGCTGCTGGTCGACGCCACCTGCACCTGCCCGGTGCGCAGCAACTGCAAACACTGCGCGGCGGTGCTGCTGAAAATCCAGGAAACCCTCGACTACCCCGCCGCCGCTAAAGATGCCGAGCTGCTGGAGAAGCTCCAGGCCGTGCTGGAAAACCGCAGCCCGAAAGCGCCGCCGCAAGTGTTGGTGGACAACGTGCAACCGGTGCCGCGCCTGTGGCTGGCGAGCGTCGAGTTCAGCGCCTTCGAGCCGCGCAACGGCAAGATGCAGCGCTACATTCAGCACCGCGCGGCGCTGTCGTTCAGCTATCTGGACGAATACGTCAGCGGGCAAAAACACAGCGATATCCTGATCCGTCAGGAAGCCCAGACCCTGCGGATAAAACGCCACCCGGACGTCGAACAGTCCTACCGCGAACAGTTACGCATCCTCGGTTTCCGCATCGCCACCCGGCAGAGCAAAGCGCTGCCGGAAAGCGCCGGCGAACTCTACGAGATGGTCAACGACAGCGCCTGGCTGACCTTCACCCTGAATGACTTGCCGAAGTTGCGCAGCCAGGGCTGGGAGTTGCAGATCGATGAGGAATTCGGCTTCGACCTGACCGCCGTCGACGACTGGTACGCCACCGTCGAACAGGCGCCGGAGCGCGACTGGTTCGATCTGGAACTGGGCATCATCGTCAACGGCGAGCGCCTGAGCCTGCTGCCGATCCTGCTGAATCTGATGCGCTCGCACACCGAGATCCTCAACCCGGAACGCCTCGCCCGCCGTCGCGATGACGAGCTGATTCTGGTGAACATTCCGCAACGCACCAGCGAGCATGGGCCGTTGCAAGTGGCGCTGCCGCTCGGTCGCTTGAAGCCGGTATTGATGACGCTGGGCGAGTTCTATTTGCAGGAGCCGGGCGAAACCACCCTGCGCCTGAGCAAGGCTGACGCCACCCGGCTCAATTCGCTGGAAGGCCTGCCGCTGTTGTGGGAAGGCGGCGAACAGATGCGCACCTTCGCCCAGCGGCTGCGCGACATCCGCGATTTCACGGCCGAAGCGCCGCAAGGTCTGAATGCAACGCTGCGCCCGTATCAGCTCGAAGGTTTGAGCTGGATGCAATCGCTGCGGCA
Source organism: Pseudomonas sp. Sample_11 (assembly GCF_004307505.1). Taxonomy (NCBI): domain Bacteria; kingdom Pseudomonadati; phylum Pseudomonadota; class Gammaproteobacteria; order Pseudomonadales; family Pseudomonadaceae; genus Pseudomonas; species Pseudomonas sp. Sample_11. Next base: position 9,737 of record NZ_RCOD01000016.1, on the reverse strand, counting down.
ACTGGAGGTCGGCGGGATTCTTGCGGATGACATGGGCTTGGGCAAAACCCTACAGACCTTGGCGCATATTCTCAGCGAGAAGAACGCCGGACGCCTCGATCGTCCGTGCATGGTGGTGATGCCGACCAGCCTGATTCCGAACTGGCTCGACGAGGCGGCGCACTTCACCCCGCAACTGAAAGTCCTCGCACTGTACGGCGCGACGCGAAAAAAGCACTTCGACAATCTGGCCGACTTCGACCTGATCCTCACCACTTACGCCCTATTGCCCAAGGACCTCGAGCGCCTGGCCAAACAGCCGTTGCACGTGCTGGTGCTGGACGAAGCGCAATACATCAAGAACCCCAACAGCAAAGCCGCTCAAGCCGCGCGCGAGCTGAACGCGCGCCAGCGCCTGTGCCTCAGCGGCACGCCGCTGGAAAACCACTTGGGCGAGCTGTGGTCGCTGTTCCACTTCCTGCTACCGGGCTGGCTTGGCGACGTGAAAAGCTTCAATGCCGATTACCGCGTGCCGATCGAAAAGCGCGGCAGTGAAGTCAGACTGCAGCACCTCAACGGTCGGATAAAACCGTTTCTGCTGCGCCGCACCAAAGAGCAGGTCGCCACGGAGCTGCCGCCGAAAACCGAAATCATTCATTGGGTCGAACTCAACGAAGCGCAGCGCGACGTGTACGAGACCATGCGCTTGGCGATGGACAAGAAAGTCCGTGACGAGATCACTCGCAAAGGCGTGGCACGCAGCCAGATCATCATTCTCGAAGCATTGCTCAAGCTGCGCCAGGTCTGCTGCGATCTGCGCCTGGTCAACGACGCCACCCTGCCCGCGCGCGGCAGCACTTCGGGCAAGCTCGACAGCCTGATGGAAATGCTTGAAGAATTGTTCGAGGAAGGTCGGCGGATTCTGCTGTTCTCGCAATTCACTTCGATGCTGACATTGATCGAAGAGGAATTGAAAAAACGCAAGATCGCTTACGCGCTCCTTACTGGCCAGACCCGTGACCGGCGTACACCGGTGAAGGAATTCCAGAGCGGCACGCGTCAGATTTTTCTGATCAGCCTGAAGGCTGGCGGTGTCGGTTTGAACCTGACCGAAGCCGATACGGTGATTCACTACGACCCGTGGTGGAACCCGGCGACCGAGAATCAGGCGACGGACCGGGCCTATCGAATCGGCCAGGAGAAACCGGTGTTCGTCTACAAGATGATTGCCCGGGGCACAGTGGAAGAGAAGATTCAGCACCTGCAGAAGGAAAAGTCTGACCTGGCAGCGGGCGTGCTCGATGGGCGCAAGGCCGGGGACTGGAAGTTGCAGAGCGATGATATTGAAGCGCTGTTTGCGCCGTTGCCGGACAAGATCGACAAGCGTTGAAAGTGGCGTCGCTGGTTAGATAGCTTTTCGCGAGCAGGCTCGCTCCCACACGATCCAGATTCACTGAAGATCAAATGTGGGAGCGAGCCTGCTCGCGAATGGCCACACCGCGATTCAAACCCTTCAACCTCTGGAAACCGGCAACGGCGCAAACAGCGCCTCGATATCACTCTGCTCCAGTTTGAATCCGCCCGTCGTGCCACCCTCAAGCACCGCCCCGGCCAGCGCCGCTTTCTCCTGCTGCAACGCCTGGATCTTCTCTTCGACGGTGCCTTTGGCAATCAACTTGTAGACGAACACCGGATTGTTCTGCCCGATGCGATACGCCCGATCAGTCGCCTGATTCTCCACCGCCGGGTTCCACCACGGATCGAAGTGAATCACCGTGTCCGCCGCCGTCAGGTTCAGACCAGTGCCCCCGGCCTTGAGGCTGATCAGGAACAACGGCACCTTGCCGCCCTGGAAATCCCTCACCGGCGTGCGCCGGTCGGTGGTGTCGCCGGTCAGCAACGAGTAGGCAAGACCGCGCTGCTGCAACTCCTGCTCGATCAGCGCCAGCATCGAGGTGAACTGCGAGAACAGCAGAATGCGCCGACCTTCGCCGAGCAGTTCTTCGAGCATCTCCATCAGGCTGATCAGCTTGCCGCTGCCCGAGCGCAACGCCTTCGCCGTGAGCGGCATATTGACCAGGCGCAGATCGCAGCAGACCTGGCGCAGCTTGAGCAGCGCATCGAGGATGATGATCTGACTGCGCGCCACGCCGCTGCGGGCGATTTCGTCGCGGACCTTTTTGTCCATCGCCACACGCACCGTCTCATAGACGTCGCGCTGACCATCGCTGAGTTCGACCCAGTGGATGATCTCGGTTTTCGGCGGCAACTCTGTGGCGACCTGATCCTTCTTGCGCCGCAGCAAAAACGGCTTGATGCGCGCGGTCAGGTGCTGCATGCGCTGGACATTGCCGTGTTTCTCGATCGGTGTGCGGTAATCGCGGTTAAAGGATTTGCTGTCGCCGAGCCAGCCGGGCATGAGGAAATGGAACTGTGACCACAGCTCACCGAGGTGGTTTTCCAGCGGCGTACCGCTCAGACACAAGCGCTGACGGGCCTGCAAGTCACGCGCGGCCTGGGCGGCTTTGCTCAGCGGGTTCTTGATGTTCTGCGCTTCGTCGAGAATCAGCACGCTCCACGACTGCGGCTGCAAGATTTCCAGATCCCTGGGCAACAATGCGTAAGTGGTCAGCACCAAGTCGTATTCGCCCAGATTGGCAAAGTCCTTTTGCCGCCCGGTGCCGTGCAGCGCCAGGACTTTCAACTGCGGCGTGAAGCGCTCGGCTTCGTCGAGCCAGTTGGGAATCAGGCTGGTCGGCATCACCGCCAGTGCCGGACAGTCCAGACGCCCGGCGTGTTTTTCCGTGAGCAGATGCGCCAGGGTCTGTAGGGTTTTACCCAAGCCCATGTCATCGCCCAGAATGCCGCCGACCTCCAGCTCGCGCAGGGTCTGCATCCAGTTCAGGCCTTCGAGCTGATACGGACGCAGCTGCGCGTTGAGGCCGGCCGGCGCAGCAACCTGGGCGTGGCTGGAATTCTGCAGACGCTTGGCAAAAGTGCGCAGACGTTCGCCGCCCTGCCAATCCAGCGGCACGCCATCGAGCATACTCAGACGCGCGGCGTCTGGAGCGGTCAAGCGCAGCGCATCACCCTGATGGCCGCCCAGGTACAACTCGCCCAGCGTCGCCATCAGCGGTTTGACCCGACTCAGCGGCAACGCGACTTTGGCGCCCGCCGGTTCGCCAAAACCGCTGGGCTTGAGCTCGATCAGGAGTTTTTCATCATCGCTGCGCTGCGCCAGATTGACCGGGTCGAGCAAGCGCGGCTGGGTCCGCAACAGGTGCAGAAGGATCGGCAGCAAGCTGTAACGTTCGCCGTTGACGACGATACCCAACTGCAGATCAAACCACTGATGCGTGGCCTCTTCTTCGACCTCGGCGTACCACTGTTCAACCGGTTGTACATCGAAATGGAAACCGGGACTGATCTCGATTTTCCAATCTGCGGCGCGCAGCGTGGCCAGCCCTTCGTGCATGAACCCGAGCCAGGCGGAATCATCCGGCAAGGTAAACATCTCGCCGGGACGATCCATGGCGCTCTTGCGCGTGGCTTTCTTGAAGCCATGTTTTTGCAGGTTCTGGCGCAGCTTCTTTTCCAGCGCCGGTTGACGCTGAATGCGCTGGGTTTCGCTGCCGTTGAGGATCATCACTTCCGGGTTGCGATCCACCGCCGGATGACCGTTGTAGGTAAACAGCAGAGCGGCGCGGTGCTCCAGCACATATTCCCAGCGCGAGCGTTCTCGGCCGCTGACCAGGGTCAGTTGCGGCTGCGGCAGCACGTCATCGATGATCCGTTCGGTGAGCTTGTGTGGTGGCGCAATTTGGGTCGCCGCGCTCATGCGATGGCTGAACTGCATGGCCTGACGCGCCGGAATGTCTGGCGCCAGGGTCAAATGGCAGGCGAGTTTTTCTTCCAGCTCAGTGAACAGCGGGCCAACCTGGCGCTGCTCACGATCAAGGTAATAAAGCGGCTCCAGCGCCAGCACGGTTTCCTGCGCGGCTTCGGCACTGCTCCATTGCGCGCGGAATCCGCCGTCAGCCTGCTCGGCCCAAGAGAACTGACCGACGCGTTTCGCCCCCGGTGTCAGCGCTCGCAGGTCTTCGAAGTCGAGGAACAGCCGCGAGGTGCGCAGGAGCATTTCCAGCAGTTCGGCGCCACTGCTGCCTTCCAGCGGATAGCCGCTGTAATAGGCGTGATGGGAATGCATGGCGACCAACAGCCGGGCGATGCGCAGATCCAGCTCGGACAGGTAGCCGGGCTGGCGCATGAGCATTTCCGCGAGCGAGTACATCGGTTTGACCTCGCGTAACTCGCCGCTCTTGAGCTGGTAGACCTTGAAAATATCCAGCAGCCACTTGCCGTTCGCAGACGTCGGTTTGAGCTTGTAAAACAGACGCGTACCTGCGGTTTGCGCACTTTCTTCAGCAGGCTTGGCCGGCACGGGAATTGTCGAAAGCCAATGCTCGAGCGCTCGCCCCAACGGGATCTGTGCATCATTGTCAGACGCATCCTCACCCGTGCCCAGCAGGTGATAGATCACCGCCGCGCTGTGCTTGCAGTCCAGTGCAACCGGACAGCTGCACAGGCATCGCAAGCTAACCGATCCCAACCGATCTTCTGACAGGTAAATGGTTTGCTCATACGCCTGAAGTTGCGAACCGACGCAGAACGCCTCGATCTTCCTGTCATCGATCTCGAGGATCTCGACCCGGTCATCGGCGGCATAAGCCCGGGCCTTGGCCAACGCCTTGCTACTGAATGCGTGGGTCCATGTCAGCCCTTTGAGCCGCTCGATGAAAATGCTCATGGACAGTCCTTAGCTGGCCAGCACTCGGGCCAACGTTGATTTCACCTTGCCCATGCCATCGTGCAGAGCCTGCTCGATTTCGGCCATGGTGATGACTTCGGTGGTCTTGCCGGCTGCAGGATTCACCACCAGCGCCAGACAGGCGTAATCCAGATCCAGCTCACGGGCCAGCGCCGCTTCCGGCATGCCGGTCATGCCGACGATGTCGCAGCCGTCACGCTCCAGTCGCACGATCTCGGCGACCGTTTCCAGACGCGGTCCCTGTGTGCAGGCGTACACGCCTTGATCGCTGAATTCGCAGCCTTCGGCGGCGACTGCTGCAATCAATTGCTGACGCAACGGCTCGCTGTAGGGAAAGCTGAAATCGATGTGGGTGACGTGTTCCAGATCATCGGCGAAATAGGTGTGCTCGCGCCCACTGGTGTAGTCGACGATCTGGTGCGGCACGCAGAAATGCCCGGTGCCCATGGCCGGATGAATCCCGCCCACCGCATTGACGGCAATGATCGCTTCGGCACCGGCCTGCTTCAACGCCCACAGGTTGGCGCGGTAGTTGACCTTGTGCGGCGGGAAACGATGCGGGTGACCGTGACGGGCGAGGAACAGCACTTCCTTGCCGGCGTATTCACCAATCTGCACCTCGGCCGAAGGCGCGCCGTACGGGGTGTCGACTGCCAGCGACTGGCGAATGCTCAGGCCTTCGAGCTGAGTCAGGCCAGTGCCACCGATGATTGCGTAAACGGTCATAACGAAAAATCCTTAATCGATCAGTTGAGCGTCTTTGAGCGCGCCGAGGGCGGTGAGCCAACGCGGGTTCTGACGATAATCGGTGCTGGCGAAGGCCTGCCCGCGCATCTTCGCGATGCGCGCGGAAGGCTTGACCTTCATACGCTGGGCGGCACTCAACGCCAGCTCGGCTGCCGCGCGGTCGTTGCACACCAGACCCATGTCGCAACCGGCACTCAGCGCGGCTTCGATGCGGCTGGCAGCGTCGCCGACCACGTGGGCGCCGGCCATCGACAGATCATCGCTGAAGATCACGCCATCGAACTGCAACTCGCCGCGCAGGATCTCCTGCAGCCAGCGTCGGGAGAAACCGGCGGGCTGCGAGTCGACTTGCGGATAGATGACGTGGGCCGGCATGACGGCGGCCAACTGCTTGCTCAAACGGGCGAAGGGCACCAGATCATTGGCGCGGATTTCGTCGAGGCTACGCTCGTCGTTCGGAATCGCTACGTGGGAGTCGGCTTCGGCCCAGCCGTGGCCCGGGAAATGTTTGCCGGTGGCGGCCATGCCGGCGCTGTTCATGCCGCGAATGAATGCACCGGCGAGCAAGGCTGCGCGCTCGGGATCGCCTTCGAATGAACGGGTACCGACCACAGCGCTGCGCTGATAGTCCAGGTCCAATACAGGGGCGAAACTCAGGTCGAGCCCGACCGCCAACACTTCGGTGGCCATGATCCAGCCGCATTGCTCGGCGAGATACTCTGCATTCGGGTTATCGGCGATGGCGCGCATCGCTGGCAGACGGACGAAACCCTGACGCAGACGCTGCACGCGCCCGCCCTCTTGATCCACCGCCAGCAGCAGATCCGGGCGAATCGCGCGGATCGCGGCGCTGAGTTCGCGTACCTGGCGTGGATGCTCGATGTTGCGGGCGAAAATGATCAGGCCGCCCACTTCGGGCTGACGCAACAATTGGCGATCTTCGGCCGTCAGCCAGGTACCGGCGACGTCCACCATCAACGAGCCTTGCAGGCCAGCAGTCATAGATATTCCTTGAAAACGAAAAACCCGATCTGCTTGCATTCGCTACCGTGGACATTGCCCGGACGGTCAGCAGAATTCATGCACATCGGGTTCAGTACGAGAGTCGGCATGGCCGGCTAGCTTAGCGGATACCAGCTGCCGCGCCCACCCGTGCGCGGTCAAACCTTGGCGGCGACCGGCATGGATTTGCTGCGCGGACGCAATTGCGCGCTGGCCATGGCTGTATCGGTGACGCCGGTTTCGGCGCGCATGCCGGCAGCGAGGAACGGCACCATCAGGCGCATCACTTGTTCGATGGAAGTATTGACGCCGAAATCGGTCTCGGCAATCGCGCGCAAGGCCTTGATCCCGGACATGCTGAACGCAGCGGCGCCAAGCATGAAGTGCACGCGCCAGAACAGCTCGATCGGCGGAATGCGTGGCGCCGCTTCATTGACCAGCAGCATGTAGCGGCGAAACACCTTGCCGTACATGTCTTCCAGATAACGTCGCAAGTGGCCCTGACTTTGACTGAACGCGAGGCCGAGCAAGCGCATGAAGATCGACAGGTCATTACCGCTGCGAGGCTGCACGACGAGCGCTTGCTCGACGAGAATTTCCAGCAATTCTTCGAGGGTCGGCTTGTTCTCAGGCTTGGCCTGACGGCGCTCCAGCTCTTTATCGAGGCTCACGCAGAACGGACCGAGGAAGCGCGAGAACACAGCTTGAATCAACGCCTTTTTCGAGCCGAAGTGATAATTCACCGCAGCCAGATTGACGCCAGCCTTGCTGGTGATCAAACGCAATGAGGTTTCAGCGAATCCTTTCTCCGCGAACAACTGCTCGGCAGCATCAAGAATGCGTTCAACGGTTTCCGACTGGGCCATGGCTACTCCGCCTGACAAACACTTGTTTGAAACATACGTTTCAGCCTGTGCCTTGTCAAGCCTGCCGGTTCGTTTTGGGAATGGTCGGTCAGCTATTTAACCACACAAGGCGCCAGCATTAATAAGTGCCCTGCGCGACCGCTCGGCGGGCGGCAAAAAAACGCCCATTGCCAAGCCCGCTTCACTGTATATAATCCCAGTCACTGTATAAAAAGACAGAGCGATCAATATGCTAAAGCTGACGCCACGCCAAGCCGAGATTCTGGCCTTTATTAAACGTTGCCTCGAAGACAACGGCTATCCGCCCACCCGTGCGGAAATCGCTCAGGAACTGGGTTTCAAATCGCCAAATGCGGCGGAAGAACATCTCAAGGCTCTCGCCCGCAAGGGCGCGATCGAGATGACCCCGGGCGCTTCCCGCGGCATCCGTATTCCCGGCTTCGAGGCCAAGGCCGACGATTCCACCCTGCCGATCATTGGCCGAGTGGCTGCCGGCGCGCCGATCCTCGCCCAGCAGCACATCGAAGAATCCTGCAACATCAACCCGACCTTCTTCCATCCTCGCGCCGACTACCTGTTGCGTGTGCACGGCATGAGCATGAAGGACATCGGTATCTTCGACGGCGACTTGCTGGCGGTTCACACTACTCGCGAAGCGCGTAACGGTCAGGTTGTGGTTGCCCGCATCGGCGACGAAGTGACGGTCAAACGCTTCAAGCGTGAAGGCAGCAAAGTCTGGCTGATCGCTGAAAATCCCGAGTTCGCTCCTATCGAAGTCGACCTGAAAGATCAGGAACTGGTGATCGAAGGCTTGAGTGTCGGCGTCATTCGCCGCTAAAGGAGGCTCCATGCAGTTCCCACACACACCTCAGCAAACACAACTGCCTTTGTTTGAAGCGTTTCTGGCGCAGCCGATAGCGCCGATCCTCAAAGACGTGGTCGAGCGTGACTGGAATGCCAAACCTGACGCCTTCAGTGAGCTGTCACTGCGCGGTGCGGCCGGGAACTGCCTGAACCTGCTCGCCCCGATCCTGCGTGAGCTCAGCGAGGATCAGGATGCTCGCTGGCTGACGCTAATCGCCCCACCCGCCAGCCTGACGCAAACCTGGCTGCGCGATGCCGGCCTGAACCGCGAACGCATCCTGCTGCTGCAACCGCGTGGCACGCAGAGCGCTCAGCAACTGGCGTGCGAAGCGTTGCGACTGGGTCGCAGCCACACCGTGGTGACATGGCTAAACCCGTTGAATGCCAATTCGCGGCAACAACTGATCAGCGCCGCGCGTACGGGCGAAGCGCAGAGCCTGAACATTCGTTTGGGTTGATTGATGGTAATGCGCGCTGTGTGAAGCGCAGGGCTTCTCCAAGGACAGAGAAGCCGATCTGAAGCGCAAGCGACCGAGCAAAGGCCAAAGCGTGAATCAATGAAGAACCCGCGGCCCCTCTTCCTTATCAAACTCGCCTTCAACCATACGACCCGCCATCTGCACGCCAACGCTCAACATCGCTTTGGCGATTTCAACGTGCTGGCCCTGCAGGAACGCTTTGGCATCCTCGGAGAAATCCAGCGTCACCAGAGAACCTTCGTCCTCAGCCCTGCGCAGTTCGATTCGGCCGTCTGGTAACTCGACAATTTCTAGAAAGGACGTTGGCATATAGGTCTGTTCTCCACGAAAGGCAGCGATTATATAGACATCATTCGAGCTTCGCTCAGGATCTTGACCAGCAGCATGTTTCAGATTGCCACTGCGCCAAACTACCTCAGCACTCGTTCAAGCCTTCCCGGAAACGCAGGGCCAGGCCCTTGAGGTTCTGCCGCCAGCTCTCCAGCTCATCTCGACTGAGCTCTTCTGGCGTCTCTTCTTCATCAAGATTAATCGCTTGGATCAGCGGTTGTGTCACGTCGCCTTTCGGCTTGCGTGGCGCCCTCGGTGGCTGAAACAGCGCTGCGTGCGCCGCCAGCAGTTTCGCCAGCCAGGTTTCCGGATTACCGGCCAGCTCGACCATTTCCGCCAGCTCCGGGATCGCTATCGATTCCAGCACTTCGCGCCTCAGCAACTCCTCTGCCCTCGGCGAATTGGCCTGCGGCAGACGATAAAAGCCAGCGATCTCATGACACAAGCCCAGCAGTGCGCCGTAGAGGTGAAACAACGCCGACTCACGCCCGGCCTGGATCAGCGCCAGAGAATTCATCGCCCGCCCTTCTTCAGCACGAGCCAGAGCTTCGAGTGACAGCCCAGCGAAATAGATCTTCTGGTTGGTGCGGGTATAGAGTTCGTGGGCCATGACGGCAGCCTCCACAACGAAATAATTGCTTC
>NZ_RCOD01000093.1:0-54946 GCF_004307505.1 Pseudomonas sp. Sample_11 | reverse complement strand
AGGTGATCTCCACCGCCGACCAGATGCTCTCGTTCGTAACGCAGAATCTGTAATCCAGTCTTTGGGGCGGCCTGAGGTCGCCAGCAACACCGTGAGGTAGGGTCATGAAGCGCTTTGTATCTGTTCTGGCATTGAGTGGGGTCGTCTCGCTCGCGGGCTGCGTCGCCCCGACGCCCAAGCCCAATGACCCTTACTACGCCCCGGTGTTGCCGCGCACACCGTTGCCGGCGGCTGCCAACAACGGCTCGATCTATCAGGCCGGCTTCGAGCAGAACCTGTACAGCGACCGCAAGGCGTTCCGGGTCGGTGACATCATCACCATCACCCTGAACGAGCGCACCCAGGCAAGCAAGAACGCCAACTCGCAGATGGACAAGAACAGCGATAACTCGATCGGCCTGACCTCGTTGTTCGGCTCCAGCCTGACCACCAACAACCCGATTGGTGGCGGTGACCTGAGCCTCAACGCCGGCTACAGCGCCGACCGTTCGACCAAGGGCGACGCCAAGTCCGGGCAGAGCAACAGCCTGACCGGTTCGATCACCGTGACCGTGGCCGACGTGCTGCCCAACGGCATCATCGCCGTGCGTGGCGAGAAGTGGCTGACGCTCAACACCGGTGACGAACTGGTGCGCATCGCCGGCATGGTCCGCGCCGATGACATCGCGACCGACAACACCGTGTCGTCGACCCGTGTCGCCGATGCGCGCATCACCTACTCGGGTACCGGCGCGTTTGCCGATACGAGTCAGCCAGGCTGGTTCGACCGTTTCTTCCTCAGCCCGCTGTTCCCTTTCTAGGTGGCTACGTTGAATCTGAAAAGCCTTATGGTGGCCGCGTTGTTGATGTCTGCGGCGTTCACCGCACACGCCGAGCGGCTGAAAGACATCGCCAGCATTTCCGGCGTGCGCTCCAACCAGTTGATCGGTTACGGCCTGGTGGTCGGGCTTAACGGCACCGGTGACCAGACGACGCAGACCCCGTTCACCCTGCAGACCTTCAACAACATGCTCTCGCAGTTCGGCATCAAGGTGCCGCCGGGATCGGGCAACGTGCAGTTGAAGAACGTCGCGGCGGTGTCGGTGAGTGCCGATCTGCCAGCGTTTGCCAAACCGGGTCAGCAGGTCGACATCACTGTGTCCTCGATCGGTAACTCCAAGAGCCTGCGTGGCGGCACCTTGCTGCTGACGCCGCTCAAGGGTATCGACGGCAACGTCTATGCGATCGCTCAGGGCAACCTCGTGGTTGGCGGTTTCGACGCTGAAGGCCGTGATGGTTCGAAGATCACCGTCAACGTTCCGTCGGCCGGTCGCATCCCTGGCGGTGCGTCGGTGGAACGTGCGGTGCCGAGCGGTTTCAACCAGGGCAACAGCCTGACGCTGAACCTCAACCGCTCCGACTTCACCACCGCCAAGCGTATCGTCGACAAGGTCAACGACATGCTCGGCCCTGGCGTCGCCCAAGCCATCGACGGCGGATCGGTGCGGGTCACCGCGCCGCTGGATCCGAGCCAGCGTGTCGACTACCTGTCGATCCTGGAAAACCTCGAAATCGATCCGGGTCAGGCGGTGGCGAAAGTCATCATCAACTCGCGTACCGGCACCATCGTCATCGGCCAGAACGTGAAAGTGTCGCCAGCCGCCGTGACCCACGGCAGCCTGACCGTGACCATCACCGAAGACCCGATTGTCAGCCAGCCGGGCCCGCTGTCCAACGGCCAGACCGCTGTCGTACCGCGCTCGCGGGTGAATGCCGAACAGGAAGCAAAACCGATGTTCAAGTTCGGCCCGGGCACCACCCTCGACGAGATCGTCCGTGCGGTAAACCAGGTCGGCGCAGCACCGGGTGACCTGATGGCGATTCTTGAAGCTTTGAAGCAGGCCGGCGCATTGCAAGCCGACCTGATCGTGATCTGAGGCCGGCCACCATGGATATGCGCAAAAGCGGTCTGGTCAGCAGCAGCGATTCGGGTTCCTACTCCGACCTCAATCGTCTGAACCAGCTCAAGGTCGGCGACAAGAACAGCGACGAAAACATGCGCAAGGTTGCGCAGGAATTCGAGTCGCTGTTCCTCGGCGAAATGCTCAAGTCGATGCGCTCGGCCACCGAAGCGCTTGGTCAGGACAACCCGCTGAACACGCCGGCGGCCAAGCAGTATCAGGAAATGTACGACCAGCAGTTGGCGGTTTCCATGTCCCGCGAGGGCGGTGGTATCGGCTTGGCCGACGTGCTGATCCGGCAAATGTCGAAGAACAAACCGATGGCGCCGGGCGAGGCTGCGGCTGCGTCCGCCGCCAAGCAGCAGGAAGCGCTGGCCAAGGCCGCCGCCGTGCCGACGCCGATTGCCGCCGGCACCGTCGCCACCGGTCCGCTGTCCCGCGTCAACGGCGAGCGTCCGTTGTGGGCATCGCGCTCGGTGCATGCGCCGAACAACACCGATATTTCCCATCGCAACGACATGGCGCTGATCAACCAGCGGCGTCTGGCATTGCCGCCGAAACTGGCCGATCGCTTGCTCGCTGGTCTGGTGCCGTCGGCGCCGAGCGTGGCCACTGCCAGCACTGCGGCCGCAGCGACCAACGCCTTGCCGCAACGTGCTGCGACTACCGCCGTCACAGGCTCCGGCGCTTTGTACAACGGCGACTGGCTGGCCCGTGCCGAAGAGCAGAAAGCCGCTGGCGGGCAGATGCAGGTCTACGGCCGCGCCATGGCGCAGATTCCGCTGGCACCGGCGAAAAAGGCCTTCAGTTCCGCCGACGAATTCGTCAACACCATGCTGCCGATGGCCAAGGAAGCCGCCGACCGCATCGGCGTCGATCCGCGTTACCTGGTGGCGCAAGCGGCGCTGGAAACCGGTTGGGGCAAATCGGTCATGCGCGCTCAGGATGGCAGCAGCAGCCACAACCTGTTCGGCATCAAGGCGAGCAGCAACTGGAAGGGCGATTCGGCCCGCGCGATCACCAGCGAGTTCCGCAATGGCGCGATGGTCAAGGAGACGGCCGAGTTCCGTTCCTACGCCTCGTACAAGGACAGCTTCCACGATCTGGTGACGTTGCTGCAGAGCAACAATCGCTATCAAGAAGTGCTGAAGTCGGCCGATAACCCAGAACAGTTTGTACGCGAGTTGCAGAAGGCCGGTTACGCCACCGACCCGAACTACGCGACGAAGATTTCGCAAATTGCCAAGCAGATGAACAGTTTTGAAAACTACGCTGCGGCGGGTGTCTCCACCACGCCTTTATAAGGCACCAGGTAATAAGGTCTGAACCATGAGTTTGCTCAATATCGGGATGTCGGGACTGTCGGCCAGCCAGTCCTCTCTGGCTACGACAGGCAACAACATTGCCAACGTCGACACCGCCGGTTATTCACGTCAGCAAACCGTGCAGGGCACCAAGTCCTCGCAGCAGTACGGCAGCGTTTTCATCGGCACGGGCACGACCCTGGCCGACGTGCGCCGGGTGTACAACTCGTACCTGGAATCGCAGCTGCACACCGCGACTTCGCTGGACAGCGAATCGGCCGCGTTCCTCAAGCAGGCGACGCCGCTGGACGCCATGCTGTCGGACACCAACACCGGCCTGACCGGGGTGCTGCAGAAATTCTTCACCTCGATGCAGGGCGTATCGACGTCGGCCACCGATGACACTTCGCGTCAGTCGGTGCTGACCGGCGCGCAGGCGCTGACCAGCCGCTTCAATACCCTGGCCAAGCAGCTCAACGACCAGAACACCACGATCAACGGCAGCCTCGGCGACATGACCGCCCAGGTGAACAAACTCGCCACGGCGATCGCCAATCTCAACCAGAAGATCGGCGAAATCTCCACCAGTGGCGGGGCGCCGAACGACCTGCTCGACAGCCGTAACGAAGCCGTGCGTCAGCTCTCCGAACTGACCGGTGCCCAGGTCGTCGAGCGCGGCACCAGCTTCGACATTTATGTCGGCAGCGGCCAGCCGCTGGTCATCGGCAACACCACCAACAGCCTGAGCATGGTTGCGAGCAAGACCGACCCGTCGCGCATGTCGATCCAGATGGATCGCGGTTCGAGCACCATCGACATCACTTCGGTGATCAGCGGTGGCGAAATCGGCGGTCTGCTGACCTATCGCAAGGAAGTCCTCGACCCGTCGCTCAACGAGCTCGGTCGCGTGGCCCTGGTGATTGCCGATCAGATCAACAGCCAGCAAGCCCAGGGCATCGACAAGAACGGTGACTTCGGCGCGGCGATTTTCAACAACATCAACAGTGCCGCCCTGATCAGTCAGCGCAGCATTGCGAAGGACGGCAACAGCGCCGGTTCGGGCAACCTCGATGTGACCATCAAGGACACCGGCAAGCTGACCACCAGCGATTATCAGGTGACCTTCACCAGCGCCACCGATTACACCGTCAAACGTTCCGACGGCACCGATCTGGGCGCATTCAGCACCACGACCAATCCGCCGCCAGTGATCGACGGTTTCACCCTGGCCTTGAATGGTGGCGCGCTGAGCGCGGGTGACTCATTTAAAGTCACGCCGACCCGCAACGCCGCGGCGAGCATTCAGACGGTCTTGACCGATCCGAAGAAAATCGCTGCGGCAGGTCCGCTGACCGGCGTCGCCAGCGCCAACGGTCTGGGCACTTACACCCAGCCGACGCTCAGCGACAAGATCGACATCTACAACCCGACCGCCCAGGCTGACATGCAGGCGGCGCTGAAGAATTCGACACCAGTGAAACTGGTATTCGGTGCAGCCAGCGGTGGCAGCCAGTCGTACAACCTGGTCGACGCCAAGGGCGCGACCATCGGCACCGGCACCATCGTCCCTGGCCAATCGAACACGCTGAATTTGAAAGTCGGCATCGTCGATGCCAGCGGCAACCCGGTGATGGACACTAACGTCACGCCGAACGTGCAGAAGACCTTCACCGTACAAACCACCGTGGGCGGCACGCCGAAATCCGGCGAGACCTTCACCATGAACCTGACCGGCGCGGCGTCTTCGGACAACCGCAACGCCCAGGCACTGGTCGCATTGCAAACCAAACAGACCGTGGACACCGGTTCGGCTAGCAAGGGCATCAGCCTGACTGACGCCTATAACACCCTGGTGACCAACGTCGGTACCAAGACCGCCCAAGGCAAGTCCGACAGCGCCGCGACCACGGCGATTCTGGAGAACGCCAAGGGTGCCCGCGATTCGCTTTCCGGGGTCAACCTGGACGAAGAAACCGGCAACCTGGTCAAGTACCAGCAGTACTACACAGCGTCTTCGCAGATCATCAAAGCTGCGCAGGAAACTTTCGCCACGCTGATCAACAGCCTTTAAGGAGTCGTAATTCATGCGCATTTCCACCGCCCAGTATTACGGAACGCAAGCTTCGGATTATCAGCGTAACTTCAACAAGGCTGTCGCCACCGCGAGCGAGGCGAGCAGCCTGCAACGCATCAACACTGCCGCCGATGATCCGATCGGTGCCGGGCGTCTGCTGCAGCTGGGCCAGCAGGCAGCGATGCTCGATCAGTACAAGACCAACGTCGATACCACCAAAAGTGCGTTGACCGTGCAGGAGTCCACGCTGGATTCGATCACCACGGCTTTGGCACGGGCCAAGGAACTTGCGCTGGCCGCGAACAACGGCACGATCACCGACAAGGATCGCCAGGCGTACGCCTCGGAACTGGGTGAGATCCAGCAGCAGGTGCTGGGCCTGATGAACGCCAAGGATGCCAACGGCAACTACCTGTTCTCCGGTTCGAAAACCGATACCGCGCCGTACTCGAAGAATTCTGACGGCACGTTCAGCTACAACGGCGACCAGACCACCATCGATCTGGGCATCGGCGACGGCATGACCGTGGGCACCAACACCACCGGTTGGGACGCGTTCCAGCAGACCATCAACACCGGCCGCACCAACACCAAGATGACTGCGCCAGCCGTCGATGACGGCCGTGTCGTGCTGTCCAACGGCACCGTCGGCACTGCCGCCACTTACGACGCCAAGTTCACTGCCGGGCAGCCGTACACCGTCGATTTCGTCAGCAGCACCCAGCTGAAGATCACCGATGCTTTGGGCAACGATGTGACCGCCGAGGCCAGCCAGAACGGCCTGATCAGCAACAGCAGCGGCGCCAATCAGACCGTCAGTTTCCGCGGCGTCGACCTCAAGCTGAACGTCAACCTGAAGGCCGGCGATACCAATCCGGACGCCGTTATCGCAGGGCACAGCTTCCAGCTGTCGGCCTCGCCGGACTCGTTCACCACCACGCGTAATCCGGGTAACCCGTCGACCAGCGTGATCACTGGTTCGACCATCACCGATCAGGCAGCCTACACCGCAGCGTTTCCGCAGGGCGGCGCGGTGCTCAAGTTCACCAGCGCCACCGATTTCGATCTGTATGCCGCGCCAGTGACCGCCGACAGCAAGCCGGTTTCCTCGGGCACGGTTGCCGGTGGTAACGCCACCGCTGCCGGTGTGACATTCGCGCTGGGCAGCGCGCCGGCCGCTGGTGATCAGTTCTCGATCCAGCCGAACAATCATCAGACCCAGAACGTGCTCGACACTCTGGGCCAGATGATCACCGCGCTGAATACGCCAGTCGACGGTGACCCGGTTGCCAAGCAGAAATTGCAGGGCGCGATGGAGGCGGGCCTCGGCAACATCGACGCTGCCGCCAATCAGATCGGCACCGCAGTCACCACCATTGGTGCGCGCGGCCAGGCGCTGGACATGCAGGCCATCACCAACGACAGCCTGACCACGGCGAACAGCACGACCCAGGGTTCGATCCGTGATTCCGATCCGGCTGAAGTCATGACCCGTCTGACCCTGCAACAGACCATGCTGCAAGCCGCGCAACTGGCGTTCAGCAAGATCAGTCAGTTGGGCCTGTTCAACAAGATCTGATGGTTGGCGGGCGCGTGCACGCCCGCCAACGTTGTGCCTCTGTTAATGATTTTTTGCGGTATCAAGGGCTCGTTTTTGCGAGCGGGCTCGTACCGCCTGTGAGCCCGCCGTGAATTCACTTCCTCTCGTCAGCATTGCCATCCCTGCGTTCAATCCGCGCTTTTTCGAGCGCACGCTGAACAGTGCCGTCAGCCAGACTTACAGCAATCTCGACATCGTCGTGTGCGATGACAGTCGTGGTGACGAGATCAAGGACATCGTCAGCCTGGTCATGGAGCAGACCGGGGCCCAAGTGCGCTACGTTCGCAATCCACAGACGCTGGGGCTGGTGGGCAACCTGAAAGCCTGCCTCGAACAGGCGCGCGGCGAGTTCATCAAATTCCTGTGTGACGATGACCTGCTGTATTCGGCCTGTATCGAACAGCAAGCCCATGAGTTACAGCGCGAAGAAGTCAGTCTGGTGATCGCTCAGCGGCTGCTGTGGGACGCCAACGACATCATTCTGCCGGCCCGTTTGGAAAACAGCTCGCTATCACCTGTGAGCGCTTTGCTCAAAGGCGACGATGTCCTCAGTATCTTCGAAAAATTTCCGGTCAACGTACTCGGCGGCTTCAGCAGTGCGTTGTTCCGGCGTGCCGATGTCGCCGAACTGTTGCCCGCTCTGACTGAAGCAGGTGCATGCTTCGTCGCGACCCTGGATTTTGCCTTGTACGTGTGTCTGTTGCGGCGCGGCAACATGGTGACGTCGAACAATGTCCTGAGCGCCGAGCGACTTTACCCTGAGCGCCTGAGCGCGCAGCAACCGATGAAGGATGCTGCCGAGGTTGAGCGCGAGTGGCTTTCGCAAATGCTCAAAGTGCGCAGCGGCGAGTCGGCGCCCGCAAAGGGCTGGGTTCGCTACGTGCGACTGACGAGCGCCGACGAGTCGCCTCGCGTTTGGGAAGAACTGCCGCTGAGCCGTACCCTTGGCACCAAGCAAAGCCGCCAGGAGCTGGGTGTGGGTGTCGACAGCTTCAGTTTCGGCGAGCTCTATGCGCAGTGGCTGGCGTGTCGGGTGCTGACCGAGACGCAGCGCCAATGGTTGCCGGAAACGCTTGCTGGCTGGCCGCAGCAGCCGAGGATCGTGCCGATCGTCATCGATGCGCAGGGTAGCCGCGACGGTCTCGAGCGCACCCTGCAAGCGCTCGCTGCACAGGACTATCCACCGGAGCTGGTGCTGGTACTGTCCGTAGCCTGTACCGAAGCAGTGTTGCAGGATCGCGTGTTCCACATGCCGTTGCAGGATGACGGTCTCGAGCAGATCAATACGCTGTTGCCACAACTCGAAGGCGCCGACTGGTTCTATCTGCTGCAGCCGGGAGATCGCCCGGTGGCACCGGCATTGCTGGTGATGGCCGATCGCATCGCGCATTCGCGGTCGCTGACGTGTCTGTACAGTGATGAAGGCAGCGTGCGCGCCGGCGAATCGGCGGAACCGGCGTTCAAACCGGACTTCAACCTCGACCTCATGCGCAGTTATCCATACGTCGGCCGAGCGCTGGCATTCCAGCGCGAACGCTTCCTCGCCCTCGGTGGATTTGCGCCAACGTTCGCCGAACTGGCGCCACACGACATGCTCTGGCGGATGGTCGAAAGCGATGGCCTGCAGGTTGTCGGTCATATCGCCGAGGTATTGCTGGAGTCGAAATTCGACCTGTCGCAATGGCTCACCGAGCCTGGCGTGGTGGAGCAAAGTCCGCGAATTCTCGAGGCGCATCTGCAGCGCCTCGGCATTGCTCATGAAATCCGCCAGAACGGGCTGCTCAATCGTGTCGACTACCGTCACGCGCAGCGCCCTTTGGTGTCGGTGATCATCGTCACTCAGGACCAGACTGCCGCCTTGCAGCGTTGTGTCGAAACGCTGCTGGAGAAAACCGCCTACACCGAGTACGAATTGCTCCTGGTCGACAACGGCAGCGAAAGCGCCGAAGCGCTGGCGTGGCTGGACGGCATGGCGCAGTTGGGCAGCGACCGGATTCGCGTGCTGCGGTATGCGCAAAAGGGCGATGCCGCCGCTGTGCACAACTTCGCCGCGCGCCAGGCGCGCGGTGAGTACGTGCTGATGCTTAACGCCTTTGCGGTAATCACCCAGGCCGACTGGCTCGATGAGCTCCTCAATCATGCACAACGCCCTGAAGTCGGGGTGGTGGGCGCCAAGCTGTTCAATCCGGACGGTGGCGTGCTGCACGCCGGTCTCATCCTGGGGCTGAATGGGCCGGCGGGACTGCCGTTCTACGGCCAGCCGATGCAGTCGGACGGGTATATGCACCGACTGCAAGCTGTGCATGATCTGAGCGCGGTCGGTGGCGACTGCCTGATGATTCGCAAATCGGTATTCGAAGCGGCCGGCGGTTTTGATGAGCAGGATTTCAAGCAAACGCTCAGTGTCGTGGATCTATGCCTGCGCATTGGCCGCGACGGTTATCTGGTGGTGATGAACCCGCACGCCGTGCTGGCGGTTGGTACGCAGCCAGTTATCGCGGCGACGGAGCAAGAGCAAGCGCAGCACGCCGAGGAGAAGGACACCTTCTATCAACGCTGGCTGCCACTGGTTGCGCGCGACCCGGCCTATAACGTCAACCTGACGTTGCAGGGCGTTGGCGCCAGCAACTTCAGCCTTGAACCGGGCCTGCGTACTGGCTGGAGCGCGTTCTCCAAGGCGCAACTGCCGAACGTGCTCGCGGTTCCGATCAATGCTTCTGCCATCGGTCACTACCGCATGAGTCAGCCAATGATCGAGCTGGAAGCGGCCAACCGGGCGGAGGGACGGGTCTGCTACGGCTTACCGTCGATCATCGATATCGAGCGTCAGTCCCCCGATGTTATCGTCCTGCAAGGGCGCTATTCGGAGCATGCCATTGATGAAATTCCGCCGTTGAAGAAGTTTTTCAATGCCCGACGGATTTTCGAACTCGACGACTATGTCATCGACGTTCCCCATCGCAATGCACACATCCGCAACATGCCGGGCAAGTCGGACATGGAGCGTATGGTGCGCCGAGCGATCGGCCTGTGCGATCGCGTGGTCGTTTCAACCGCGCCGCTGGCCAACGCGCTGTCGGACATGCACCACGATATACGCGTGGTGCCGAACATGTTGGCTCAGGACTTGTGGGGACACCTGCGCAGCCAGCGTCGCACCTCGAAAAAGCCCCGTGTCGGCTGGGGGGGCGGCACCAGTCACCATGGCGATCTGGCAGTGATCGCCGACGTGGTGCGCGAACTGGCCAACGAAGTCGACTGGGTTTTCTTCGGCATGTGCCCGGATGATTTGCTGCCGTACATGCATGAGTTTCACGGAGTGATCCCGCTGGATGTGTATCCGGCAAAACTGGCCAGCCTGAACCTCGATCTGGCGCTGGCACCGCTGGAGTTCCACATCTTCAACGACTGCAAGAGCAATCTGCGGCTGCTCGAGTATGGCGCCTGCGGTTTTCCGGTGGTCTGCACCGATACCGAGGCCTATCGCGGCTACTTGCCGTGCACCCGGGTCAAGACCAACACGACCGATGAGTGGCTGCAAGCGATCCGCATGCATCTGGCTGACCCGGATGCCAGTTATCGCATGGGCGATGAACTGCGTGAGGTGGTGCTGCGAGACTATGTTCTGCGCGGCGATAACTTGCGCCATTGGGAGTATGGCTGGTTAGCGGATTGATCGTTCATCGAGGCGGCCTTTGGGGGGGCTTTTTTTGGGTCTTGGCGGCCTTTGGGCCGACCAGGCTCTTGGGGTTTTGGGTGAATATCCGTTTCTGCGGGTGTTGCGGATTACGGTTCCGCCCTTACGGCGGGTCACCTTTTTCAAACGCCGGAGTGCCGGCCCAGCAAAAAGGTAACCCAAAACGCTTGCTCCTACGTTCGGCCCTCGCAGGCTCGGGTTCCTTCGCTGCGGGACTGATCCGGGCGCAGCGGCTCCGGTTTGCTTCGCTGCACCTCCTTCCGCTGTGTCTGGCTGCGCCAGACGGTCGCTGCGCTCCCACGCCCGGATCAATCCCTCCGCTCAGCCTTCCGACGTCGCCGGTGGATCAAAAGCAAGATCAGAAGCACTCGAGCTTGCGCTCATTGTGTAGGAGCTGCCGAAGGCTGCGATCTTTTGCTTTTGCCTTTCTGTGGGAGCGAGCCTGCTCGCGATGACGGCCTGCCGATCAACCCGCTTCTATCATTTACACGCGATCCAACTGTAGGAGCTGCCGAAGGTTCGGGCCGCGATCGGACGATCTTTTGCTCTGGCTTTTGATCTCTTGCCCCTTCACGCCCTCAGCCCGTCCGTCATTCTGTTGCCACTTCCACCGATGCCTCTATCTGCCATCTCCCAAAACCCGACTGTGAGCTGGCGCGTTTCCTGCAAGTCCCCCTCAAATCGCCATAAAACGAGCGCTTGCGGTCATTGCACTTGCGCCCGGAACGGCAAAAGGTGTCGCCGCAAGGCCCGCAACGCTCAACAAAGCCATGCGCAGCCCGGTGAAGAACAAGAGGGGAGACGATGAAGGCAGTAATTTTGGCGGGTGGTCTCGGCACGCGGATCAGTGAAGAGTCGCACCTCAAGCCCAAGCCGATGATCGAGATCGGCGGCAAGCCAATTCTCTGGCACATCATGAAGCAGTATTCCGCCCACGGGATCCACGACTTCGTCATCTGCCTGGGCTACAAGGGCTATGCGATCAAGGACTTCTTCGCCAACTACTTTCTGCACACCTCCGACGTCACCTTCAACATGCGCGAGAACCGCATGGAGGTGCACCAGAATTACAGCGAGCCGTGGAGCGTCACGCTGGTCGACACCGGCGAAGAAACCATGACCGGTGGCCGGCTCTTGCGCACTGCGCCTTATCTCAAGGACGAGAAAGCCTTTTGTTTTACCTACGGCGACGGCGTCTCGGATATCGATATCGGCGCTCTGATCCGTTTTCATGAAGCGCACGGCAAGCTCGCGACCGTTACGGCCGTACAGCCTCCAGGTCGTTACGGTGCTTTGCAACGCACAGGCCACCAAGTCATGGGTTTCACCGAGAAACCGCGAGGTGACGGCGGCTGGATCAATGGCGGTTTTTTCGTCCTGTCACCACAGGTGCTGCCTTACATCGCCGGCGATGCGACCAGCTGGGAAGCCGAGCCGTTGATGCAACTGGCTGAGTTGGAACAGCTGCATGCCTACGAACATTCCGGCTTTTGGCAGCCGATGGACACCCTGCGTGACAAGAACCATCTCGAAGCGTTGTGGCAGAGCGGGGAGGCCCCATGGAAGCAATGGGCCTGAGTGCGGAGTTCTGGCGTGGCAAGCGCGTCCTGGTCACCGGACACACTGGATTCAAAGGCAGTTGGCTGACCCTGTGGCTGCAAAGCCTTGGTGCGCAAGTCAGCGGTTTTTCTCTGGATCCGTCGACCGAGCCGAGCCTGTTCGAACTGGCGCGCGTGCACGAAGGCATCAATGATCAACGCGGCGATCTGCGCGACCTAGGCGCCTTGCTCGAAATCATTGCCGAGACCGAACCGGAGATCGTTCTGCATCTGGCGGCGCAGCCGTTGGTGCGCGAAGGCTATCGCGATCCGCTCGGCACCTATTCAAGCAATGTCATGGGTACGCTGAACCTGCTCGAAGCGATTCGTCAGGTCGGCGGCGTGCGCGCCTGCGTGCTGGTCACCACCGACAAGGTCTACGCCAACAAGGAATGGCTGTGGCCGTACCGCGAAGACGAAGCCCTCGGTGGCCACGATCCTTACAGCAGCAGCAAGGCCTGCTGCGAGTTGCTCGCGCAGTCCTACGCCGCGTCGTTCTTCCCGGCGGACAAACATGCCGAACACGGTCTGGCCTTGGCTACCGCACGCGCCGGCAATGTGCTGGGCGGTGGTGATTTTGCGCCAGAGCGACTGATTCCCGACGTACTGAAAGCCTGGACCGCCGACGAGCCAGTGACCCTGCGTTACCCGCAAGCGGTGCGCCCGTGGCAGCACGCGCTGGAGCCGCTGGCCGGTTATCTGCAATTGGCTGCTGCTCTCTACGAGTACGGCCCGGAATACGCCGGTGCGTGGAACTTCGGTCCCGGTGAGGCCGACATGTGCAGTGTCGGTGAAGTGGTCGAACTGCTCGCCAACCGTTGGCCGCAGGCCCGCGGTCTGCGCATCGAACCGAGTGAGCTGCACGAAGCCGGTCTGCTGCGTCTGGACAGCAGCCGCGCGCGACAGGTGCTTGGATGGAAGCCGCGCTGGACGCTGGAACAATGCCTGACGCACACCCTTGGCTGGCATCTGGCGTGGCAACACGGCGATGACATGCGCGCCGTTACCTTGAACCAATTGAATCTGTACAGAGAGCGTTCATGAGCGATTACACCTTGCAGAAAACGCCATTGGAGGGCCTGTACCTCATCCAGCAGAAAGTCTTCTGCGATGAGCGCGGGCGGTTCGCCCGGCTGTTCTGCCAGAGTCGTCTGACCGTCCAGGGGCGTCCTTTTGCGATCCGCCAGATCAATCATTCGCGCACGGTCGGCCAAGGTAGCGTACGCGGTCTGCATTTTCAGAAAGCCGGCTATGCCGAATCCAAGCTGATCACTTGTGTGCGCGGCGCGGTCTGGGATGTGGCGGTCGACCTGCGGCCGCAATCGCCAACGTATTTGCAGTGGCATGCGCAAGAACTGTGCGCCGATGATGGCCTCAGTTTTTTGATTCCTGCCGGTTTTGCCCACGGCTTCCAGTCACTGACCGATGAATCGGAAGTGCTGTACCTCACCGATGCCGATTACGCACCGGAGCATGAAGCGGGTTTGTCGGCCCTTGATCCGGCACTGGCGATCTCATGGCCGCTGCCCGTCAAGAATTTGTCAGCCAAGGATTCCAGGCATCCGCTGCTCGACAAACAGTTTCAGGGAGTCGAGCTTTGACGGCGACCACCTCCACTGTGCTGGTCACTGGCGCCACCGGCTTCGTCGGTCGCCACTTGGTCAGCGCTTTGCTCTCCAAAGGCTTCAAAGTGCGTGCGGTTGCGCGCACCCTCGACTCGGCTCGCAGTTTGCCGTGGTTCGCGCAGGTGGAATTTGTCGGCGCCGATCTGCATGCGCCAGACCTTGATGTCGAGCGCTTGGTTGATGGCGTGGATGTCGTCGCGCATCTGGCCTGGAGCGGCTTGCCTAACTATCAGGCGCTGTTTCATTTCGAACGCAACCTGCCGGCCGATTACGCGTTTCTCAAGCGTGCGGTCGTGGCAGGGGTGAGCCAGGTGCTGGTCACCGGGACTTGCTTTGAATACGGCTTGCAAAGCGGCCCGTTGGCCGAGTCGGTCTTGCCCCAGCCTTGCACGCCTTACGGTCTGGCCAAGCACACCTTGCGCCTGTTCCTTCAAGCATTGCAGCGCGAGCAGGCGTTCACCCTGCAATGGGCGCGGTTGTTTTACCTTTATGGCGAAGGGCAGAACAGCAACAGCCTGCTGGCCAGCCTCGACCGCGCCATCGATGGTGGTGAGGCGCAGTTCAATATGTCGATGGGCGACCAGCTGCGTGATTATCTGCAGATTACCGAGGCGGCCGCGCAATTGGCTTCGCTGATCGGCCGGCCTGATGTCGACGGCGTCACCAACTGCTGCAGCGGCCAGCCGATTTCCGTACGCGCGCTGGTTGAACAGCGTGTCCGCGAACGCCAGTCGACGATCAAGTTGAATCTGGGCCATTACGGTTATTCCGCCCATGAGCCCATGGCGTTCTGGGGTGATGCTCAGCGAATCTCGCAATTGAAGGGGCAAGAACATGCTGCATGAGCTTTATCGCGCGACCGGACTGCCGGTATTGCAGAACCGCACGTTTGCCAGCGCCGAAGAGGCGCGGGCCTCAGGGGCGGCAGACATTGTTCTGGTACAGGACAGCCAAAGCGGATTGATCTTCAACCAGGCCTTCGATGCCGACAAGCTGAGCTATGACGCCGACTATCAGAACGAACAGGCGCACTCGGTGCAGTTTCAGGCGCACCTCAATGCCGTCGAAGCGATCCTCGCCCGGCACTTCAAGGGCCAGACCCTGATTGAGGTCGGCTGCGGCAAAGGTTATTTCCTTGAGATGCTGCGGGGCAAAGGTTACGCCATTACCGGGATCGACCCTTCGTATGAAGGTGACAATCCTGACGTGATCAAGGCACCGTTCACCCGCGAGCTGGGGTTGGCGGCGGACGCAATTGTGTTGCGCCATGTGCTGGAGCACATCAGCGATCCGTTGGCATTTCTCGCGCAAATGGCTGCAGCCAATCAGGGCGGTCAGATTTATATCGAAGTGCCGTGCTTTGACTGGATCGTCGAGCACAATGCCTGGTTCGACGTGTTCTATGAGCACGTCAATTACTTCCGTCTCGCCGACTTGCGCGCAATGTTCGGCACCGTGCTCGAGGCCGGGCATCTGTTCGGTGGCCAATATCTGTACATCGTTGCCGATCTCTCGACGCTGCAACGGGCGCCGGTCGAGACGCCGTCGTTGCTGACGCTGTCGACCACCTTCACCGCCAGTCTTGATCGCGCGGTGCAGATCATTCAATCCGCGCCCGCACAGGGCTCGGCCATTTGGGGCGCTTCGTCCAAGGGCGTGATTTATTCATTGGCCTTGCAGCGCGCCGGCGTGGCGGTAGATCGCGTCGTCGACATCAACCCGGCCAAGCAGGGCCGTTACCTGCCGCTCAGTGGCGTGCGGGTGTCCTCGCCGCAAGAGGCCATGGATGCGCTGCCTGCAGGCGCCCATCTGTTTGTGATGAATTCCAACTACCTCGAAGAAATCAAGCGGATGACTGGCGCACGCTACGTCTATCACGCCGTCGACAGCGCTTCGTTTCAGTGACCCTTGAGATTATTAAGATGACCGAAAACAACATCCACAAAGCCTTCGAAGCCGAATGCCAACAAGAGATCGCGCGCCAGGGTGACGACCAGAAAGTGGTAGCACTGGCCCGGGATTTCTTCAACGAATCGGCCCGCCATAAATACAGCTACCACTTCTCGTGGATGGGCCGTCCGATCATCCAGTTGCCGCAAGACATGATGGCCATGCAAGAGATCATCTGGCAGGTCAAACCGGACCTGGTGATCGAATGCGGCATCGCTCACGGCGGTTCGATCATCTATTACGCCTCGCTGTTGGAGCTGCAGGGCCACGGCGAAGTGCTGGGCATCGACCTCGACATTCGCCCGCACAACCGTGAGGCCATCGAAAGCCACCCGATGGCCAAGCGCATCCAGATGATCGAAGGTTCGAGTATCGATGAGGCGACCGCGCAGAAAGTCCGTGCGATTGCCGAGGGCAAGAAAGTGATTCTGGTCCTCGATTCCAACCATACCCACGACCACGTACTCGAGGAGCTGCGCTTGTACGCGCCGCTGGTTTCGGTGGGCAGCTACTGCGTGGTGATGGACACCGTGGTTGAAGACATGCCGGCGGACTTTTTTCCGGATCGCCCGTGGGGTCATGGCGATAACCCGAAAACCGCCGTGTGGAAATACCTGGAAGAGAACAAGGATTTCGAGATCGATCGGCAGATGCAGAACAAACTGCTGATCACCGTGGCGCCGGACGGTTATCTGCGCCGCGTTCGTTAATTCGCAACATTACCCAGCGTTGTTTCGGCGAGTCGCCGGTTGTGGAGAGAAGTTATGCAAGGCAAGTACAGTTCTGAACTGACGCTACCGCTCAACGAGTTGTTGACGGTGGTGCTGATTACTCACAACCGGCCGGCGTTCCTGCGCCGTGCGGTGAAGTATTACAGCAGCTTGCCCTGCCGAATCATGGTGCTGGATTCCACGCCGGAACGTCCGGAAGGCGATTTCTCCGCCGTCGATTATCATCATGTACCGCAATTCGCCTACTGGGGGATGCAGGCCAAACTGGCCTATGGCGTCGAGCAACTGAGCACGCCATACATGGTGCTGGCGGCGGATGACGATTTCATTGTGTTCGATTCGCTCTGCGAGTCTGTCGGCTTTCTTCAGGCCAATCGTGACTATGGCATGTGCCACGGCTATTGCCTGATGTACCTGGCGAAGGCCGATGGCGTGAACTACTACCGCCGGGACAAGAAGGTTCAGGAAGACTATTCGTCCGAGCGGGCGCAGGATCGCGTCATTGACTACATGAGTCAGTACATCCCGCCGTTCTACGCGGTGACCCGTACCGACCTGGTGAAAACCTGGCACTCGTCATTGCCGCCGGGGACCAATTTCCAATGGCAGGAAATCGGGCACGTGTATTTCCTGCTGGCGAGCGCCAAGGCACGGATCCTGCCGATTCCCTATGTGGTGCGCGAGATCAACTACTGCGTTTCCGAACACAATACCGACGTGTATCACTCGCTGACCTATGTTGATGGCAAGTCGGTCGCCGAACGAGAGGCGTTTGCCCAATTCCTCGTCTCGCTGCCGACCGGTATCCAGAACCTCGATGCAGGGCAGGCCAAGGCATTTGTTCTGGAGAGCTTTGCGGCGATGGCCGAGAGTCTGGCGGTCCGCCGGGCGCTGACTGCCGAGTTGATTTTCGAGTCGACCTGGAATCAGCAATTGCGGCGGCCTGATCGGCGTTTCGGCCCACTGCAGTACGTTGAGATGCCGTTCTACAACCAGACGTTTTTCGATCTTCTGGAACAGTTTGAATTCATGATGCACACCCTGCCGGCGGGTCGCCTTCAGTTGGAAGGGCTGGAAGGTGTATGGACGCGTCAGGCGCATCTGCTCCAGGCGCGCAATAACGATACGCCGGAGAGCGTGGTCGACCGGTTGTGGCAGGCGCATGATCTGAATGCGTTCAACCAGGTGGTTACCAAGCGTCTGGCCGCGCAGCTGCACGTGCTCGGTGACGAGACGGCGGCGCAAGCCATGCATGAATGGGTCGCCCGCCTCGAGGCGCTGACGGTCGACGATCATCAGGTCACGTTCGACAAGATGCAATCGGGACGTTTGTTGAATTGGCTGGCTGCACGTGCGCCTGCCATCGAGCAGCTCGAGTCGATCAGCCAACACGTGGCTGCCGAAGGTGGTGGTCAGCAGTTCGGTATCTTCCTGCTTGATCTGGACAACGACATCGACAAGTTGCAGGTGTCGCTCGACAGCCTGGTCGAGGGGTACTGCAAAGCGTTCAGGATTGTCGTGTTCACCACTGGTGAAGCACCGGCAGCGACCACTGCGCAGAACACCCTGCACTTTGTCCGTGTCACGCCCGGCAATCTCGTCGACAAACTCAACCAGAGCGCTCAGCAGTCGCCAAGCGACTGGTTGATGTTGGCTCAGGCCGGTGATGAGTTCACCGCTAGCGGCCTGTTGCGCGCCAGCCTTGAACTGATGGGTGCCGAGAGTGTGCGTGCGGTCGCCACCGATGAAATCCAGCGCAAGCAAAACGGCGCACTGGTCGACGTATTCCGTCCCGGTTTCAACCTGGATCTGCTGCAAAGCGTGCCGTCGCTGATGGCGCGGCATTGGTTGATCCGTCGCCAGGTGCTGCTTGACGCTGGCGGTTATCAGGCCGACTTCAGCAAGGCGCTGGAATTCGATCTGTTGCTGCGCATCATCGAACAGGGCGGACTTGACGGTCTCGCGCATCTCGACGAGCCGCTGCTGATCACCGAGCAGGCGCCTCTGGAAGAAAACGCCCACGAGCGTCAGGCGTTGCTGCGTCACTTGGGCAATCGCGGCTACAAGGCCAAAGTCACTTCGGCGGCGCCGGGCACCTGGCAGATCGATTATCGCCACACTGAGCAGCCACTGGTTTCGATCATTGTGCCGGTCATCGATGATTTGCCGGCACTGCGCCGCTGCCTGGAGGGCGTGCTGCTCAAAACCCGTTACAGCCGCTACGAAGTGCTGCTGGCAGCCAACGGCAAGCAGTCGGCAGCGGTCAACGATTGGCTGGGAACGCTGCGCCACGCCAAGGTCAACGTGTTGCGTGCCGACCAACCGCTGAGCGAAGTCGCCTTGTTCAACGCCGCCAGCGAACAGGCGCAGGGTGAATACCTGGTGCTGCTGGCCGCGGACAGCGAAGTGGTCAACCCGAACTGGATCGATTCGCTGCTCAACCATGCCCAGCGTCCTGAGGTCGGCATCGTCGGCGCCAAACTCGTCGATCGCGATGGCAAAGTTGCCAATGCCGGTCTGATTCTTGGTCTGAACGAAGGCGTGGGTTCGCCTTTCATCGGCGAGCAACACAAGGCCGAGGGCTACATGCAGCGGCTGGTTGTCGAGCAGAATTATTCGGCCGTCTCCAGGGTATGCCTGATGGTTGGCAAAGAGCTGTTCAATGCCCTTGGCGGCCTCGACGAAGCGACCTTCGCTGACGGCTATGCCGATGTCGATCTGTGCCTGAAGGCCGGTCAGGCCGGTTACCTCACCATGTGGACGCCACTGGTGCAGGTGCTGCACACCGGCGAGCTGCCACAGGCGCCAGCGGCATTGGCGGCATTGCGTGAAAAATGGCCCGACGCCTTTGCCCAGGATCCGGCGTACAACGCCAACCTGGCCTTGAGTGGTAAAGGTTTCACTCTGGGCGAAAACGCCTCGATCAATTGGGCGCAGTTGCTCGCCTGAGCAGGCCGACAGGAACTACAACATGTTCAACGGACAATCGATTTTCATCTCCGGCGGCACCGGCTCGTTCGGGCGCAACTTCATCCGTCGCTTGCTGGAGCAATACCAGCCCAAGCGCGTGGTGGTGTTCTCCCGCGACGAGCTCAAGCAATACGAAATGCAGCAGACGTTCAATGCACCGTGCATGCGTTATTTCATCGGCGACGTGCGTGACGCCGAGCGCTTGCGTCAGGCGATGCGCGGCATCGATTACGTCGTGCATGCCGCCGCGTTGAAGCAGGTGCCGGCGGCGGAGTACAACCCCACCGAATGCATTCGCACCAACGTCAACGGCGCAGAAAACATCATCGCTGCGGCGATCGATAACGGCGTAAAGAAAGTCGTCGCGCTGTCCACCGACAAGGCGGCCAGCCCGATCAATCTGTACGGCGCGACCAAGCTGCTTTCGGACAAATTGTTCGTCGCCGCCAACAACATTGCCGGCGAGCAGCAGACCCGTTTTGCCGTGGTGCGCTACGGCAACGTCGCCGGTTCGCGCGGCTCTGTAGTGCCGTTTTTCAGCAAGCTGATTGCAGACGGTGCGCAAGAATTGCCGATCACCGACGAGCGCATGACGCGGTTCTGGATCACTCTCGACCACGGCGTGCAGTTCGTCCTCGACAGCTTCGCGCGCATGCACGGCGGCGAAGTGTTCGTGCCGAAGATCCCGTCGATCCGCATCGTCGATCTGGCGCGCGGCATGGCCGAGCATCTGCCACACAAGAACGTCGGCATTCGTCCCGGCGAGAAGCTGCACGAACTGATGGTGCCGCTGGACGATGCGCGCATGACCCTTGAGTTTGAAGACCATTACACGATTCAGCCGTCGATTCGTTTTACCAGCGTCGACGTCGATTTCGCCGTCGATAAACTCGGTGAACGTGGCCGTGCGGTGGGCGAGGATTTCGAGTATCGCTCGGACACCAACCCGCATTTCCTTTCAGTGGGGCAGATCGCCGATCTGCACGCGAAGCTGTCGGTATGATTCCTTACGGTCGGCAGAGCCTTGATCAGGCGGACATCGATGCGGTGGTCGAGGTGCTGCAATCGGACTGGCTGACCCAAGGACCGACCATCGAGCGCTTCGAGCAGGCGATGGCCGCGCGTTGCCAGGCCGATTTCGCCGTGGCGGTTTGCAACGCCACCGCGGCGCTGCACATTGCTTGTCTGGCCGCTGACCTGGGGCCGGGCGATCGCTTGTGGACCACGCCAAATACGTTTCTGGCCTCGGCCAATTGCGGGCGCTATTGCGGCGCAGAGGTTGATTTCGTCGACATCGATTCGCTGACCTGGAACCTCGATGCGTTCGCGCTTGAAGCGAAGCTCGAACAGGCCGAGCGCGACGGCACGTTGCCCAAAGTCCTCGTCGCCGTCGCGTTCTCCGGGCAGAGCTGCGATATGCGGCGCATCGCCGAACTGGCGGAGCGCTACCACTTCACCGTGATCGAAGACGCCTCGCACGCGGTGGGCGCGAGCTACGCCGGACGCCCGGTCGGTTGTGGCGAATTTGCGGCAATGACGGTGTTCAGTTTTCACCCGGTGAAAATCATCACCAGCGCCGAAGGCGGCATGGTCCTGACCAATCGCCCGGCGCTGGCCGAACGTCTGCGACGCCTGCGCAGCCACGGCATGACCCGCGATCCCGAGCACATGACCGAGCCGAGCCACGGGGCGTGGTATTACCAGCAGATCGAGCTGGGTTTCAATTACCGGATCACCGATCTGCAAGCGGCGCTGGGTCTGTCGCAACTGCGCAAACTTGATGAGTTTGTCGCACGTCGCCGGGAACTGGCCGCACGTTACGATCAGTTGCTTGCCTACCTGCCGCTGACCTTGCCGAGCGCGCAGCCCGAGGCCGAATCAGCGTGGCATTTGTACGTGGTGCGCGTGCAGACCGAGCGCTGCAACCTCAGTCATCGTCAGGTGTTCGAAGGTTTGCGCGCCGCCGGCATCGGCGTGAATCTGCACTATATTCCGCTGCATCTGCAGCCTTACTATCGCGAGCTGGGCTTTGCCGAGGGCGATTTCCCCGAGGCCGAGCGCTATTACGCCGAGGCGATCAGCCTGCCGCTGTTCCCCTTGCTGACTGATGAGCAGCAGGATCATGTAGTCGAGCAACTGCGCCGACTGACCGAACGATGACCGCTGCGGCGGTAGACGAGACTGTGTATGCGCGATCTGAGCGAGCAGGAAAGATTCTGGCAGGGTGAGTTCGGCAACCATTACGTTGAGCGCAATGTCGGCCAAGCGCTGGTGGCGGGCAATCTAGGTTTTTTCGCCAAAGCGCTGAGCCGCGCGGGTCGCGTCGACAGTCTGCTGGAGCTGGGTACCAACGCCGGCAACAATTTGCAGGCATTGCGTCAGTTATTGCCGCGTTGCGAACTGTTCGGTGTCGAGATCAACGAAAGCGCGTGCGCGCAGGCGCAGGCGCTGGACATCGCGCAAATCTGGCACGGCTCGTTGTTCGATTTTCCTGTCGAGCGCCGCTACGATCTGACACTGAGCAAAGGCGTGCTGATCCATCTGGCTCCCGAGCTGGTGCCGCGCGCCTATGCGCAGATGTACGAGCTGAGCCAGCGCTACATCCTGATCGCCGAGTACTACAATCCGGCACCGATGGAAATCGCTTACCGCGGTAACAGCGGCAAGCTGTTCAAGCGCGATTTTGCCGGGGAAATGCTTGATCGCTATGCCGATTTGCAACTGCTCGACTATGGCTTCGTCTATCACCGTGATCGGCAATTTCCGGCCGATGACATCACTTGGTTCCTGTTGGAAAAACGCCCTTGAGCAACGTCGCAATCATCCCTGCCCGTGGCGGCAGCAAGCGTATCCCGCGCAAGAATCTCTTGCCGTTCGAGGGCGTGCCGATGATTGTCCGCTCGATCCGCACAGCGCTGGAATCAGGTTTGTTCGAGCAGGTCGTGGTCAGCACCGACGATGCCGAAATTGCCGAACTGGCACTGGCGCACGGTGCTCAAGTTCCGTTCATGCGCCCGGCCGATCTGGCCGATGATTTCACCGGCACTGCGGCGGTCATCGTGCACGCACTGCAGCAGTTGCCGTCCTTCGATTTCGCTTGCTGCATTTACGCCACTGCGCCGCTGTTGCAGGCACGTTATCTGCGTCAGGGTTTGGAGTTGCTGGAGCAGCATCCGCATCGATCATTTGCATTCTCGGTTTGCGATTTCGCGTTTCCGGTACAGCGTGCACTGACAGTCGACGGGGACGGCGCCTTGACGGCGTTGTATCCCGAGTTTCGCAATACTCGTTCGCAGGACTTGCCCGAGGCGTTTCAGGATGCCGGGCAGTTTTACTGGGGCCGCAGCGCGGCGTGGTTGCGCGGTGATGTGCTGTATTCGCCAGCCAGCCTGCCGGTGATCCTGCCGCGTCATCTGGTCCAGGACATCGACACCCCCGAGGACTGGAAACGCGCCGAATACCTTTACGCGGCGCTCAAGGCCGGCGGAGAACTGCAATGAGGGTGCTGATCCGCGCCGACGCCTCGCCAACCATTGGCAGCGGCCACATCGCCCGTTGCCTGACGCTGGCGCGGGTGCTGCGCGGGCAGGGCAGTCATGTCGCATTTGCCTGTCGGCGTTTGCCCGGGCATCGACTGGATGCCCTGAATGC
Organism: Pseudomonas sp. Sample_11; assembly: GCF_004307505.1. Lineage (NCBI taxonomy): Bacteria > Pseudomonadati > Pseudomonadota > Gammaproteobacteria > Pseudomonadales > Pseudomonadaceae > Pseudomonas > Pseudomonas sp. Sample_11. The sequence continues at coordinate 31,806 of NZ_RCOD01000093.1, read as the reverse complement.
CGAGGGCTTCGAGATCTTCGCGCTGCCCGAGCGCTATCGTGACGAAGACCCGCTGCAGGCTATCGAATCGATGTTGCCGTGGCAGTTCGATATTGATGCACTGGGCCTGCTGCTGGACGGGCAGGCACCGTTCGACTGGATCATCGCCGACCATTACGGCCTCGATCATCACTGGCAAACCGCTGCCCGGCGCTGGGCGCACCGAATCGCCGCCGTGGATGATCTGGCCACGCGGCGCTACAGCGTCGATCTGCTGCTCAATCAGAACCTCTCTGGCTTGAGTGAAAACTACGCGCCGCTGCTGCCGCCAGGCTGTCGCACCTTGCTCGGCCCGCGCTACGCCATGTTGCGCGAAGAATTCGACTGCGAGGCCATCGAGATCAAACCGAAGGCCCGGCGCGTGCTGGTGAATTTCGGCGGTTTCGACGCGGCGAGGCAGACTCATCACGCGATGCTGGCGCTGGCTGATTTCACTGAGTTGCAGGTGGATTTCGTCGCTGGCGCCGACAACCCGGCGTGGACGCAGATGCAAGCGTTGGCCGAGAAGCGACCGAACTGGCGCCTGCACAGTTTCGTCAGTGATTTCCATCAGCGCATGACTGAGGCCGACCTGTTTATCGGCGCTGGCGGTGGCACCAGTTGGGAGCGCGCGGCGCTGGGTTTGCCGACCATCTGCATCGCCGTGGCTAACAATCAGCAGGCCAACGGCGAAGTCATGGCCGCTGCCGGTGCGCATGTGTTCATGGGGGCTCGCGAGCAGGTCAGCGTCGAGCAGTTGCGTGATGCGGTCGGCTTCGTCGTGAACAATCATTTTCTACGCCGCAGCCTTGCCGAGCGCTCGCGGCAACTGGTCGACGGGCGTGGTGCCGCACGCGTCGCGGCGGCGCTGGCCGGCGCGGTGCTGAAACTGCGCCCGGCGACGCTGGACGATGCGCAGTTGCTGTTCGATGGGCGCAATGCCGAAGCGGTACGGCGCTGGTCGCTGGAAACCGGCGTGATCGATTGGGCGCAGCATCTGAACTGGCTGACGGCGACCCTGCGCAATCCGCAACGGTTGCTGTTGATCGCCGAGGCGGATGACGGCCCGGTCGGGGTGCTGCGCTACGACTTGCGCGGGTTCGATGCCGAAGTGTCGATCTATCTGCTGGAAGGGCGTTTCGGCCTCGGTTGGGGCAGGGCAGTGCTCAGCCGTGGCGAAGCATTTGTCGCTGCGCACTGGCCGCAATTGACACGCATCACTGCGCGGGTCATGCCCGACAATCAGTCCTCATTGAAAGTTTTTCGCGACGCCGGGTTCACTCAAGAGACCTGCGCGTTCAGCCGTGTTTTGAAGGATCACCCGCATGTCTAGTTTCAAGATTGGCCAGCACACCATCGGTGCTGATGCTCCGCCGTTCATCATTGCTGAGATGAGCGGCAACCATAACCAGTCCCTTGACGTCGCTCTGCAAATCGTCGAGGCGGCGGCCAAGGCCGGGGCGCATGCCTTGAAGCTGCAAACCTACACCGCCGAAACCATGACCCTGGATTTGGCTGAAGGTGAATTCTTCATCAAGGATCCGGGCAGTCTGTGGGCCGGCACGTCGCTCTACGATCTCTACGAAAAAGCCCACACGCCGTGGGAGTGGCACGCGCCGATTTTTGCTCGGGCCAAGGAGTTGGGGATGCTCGCGTTCTCGACGCCGTTCGATGACAGCGCGGTGGATTTTCTCGAAAGCCTTGAAGTGCCAGCGTACAAGATTGCCAGTTTTGAAAACACCGATCTGCCGTTGATCCGTCGAGTGGCAGCGACCGGCAAACCACTGATCATCTCTACCGGCATGGCCAGCATCGCCGAACTGGATGAGACCGTGCGTGCCGCACGCGAGGCCGGGTGCAAGGATCTGGTGTTGCTTAAGTGCACCAGCACTTATCCGGCCACGCCCCTCAACAGCAATGTGCGCACGATCCCCCATCTGCGCGAGCTGTTTGGTTGCGAGGTGGGGCTGTCAGATCATTCGATGGGCGTTGGCGTGTCGGTGGCAGCGGTGGCATTGGGGGCGACGGTGGTGGAGAAGCATTTCACCATCGACCGTTCCGCCGGTGGCGTGGACGCGAGTTTCTCCCTGGAGCCCGCGGAGCTGGCCAGTCTGGTCGTCGAAACCGAGCGTGCCTGGCAGGCGATGGGGCGTGTTCAGTACGGTCCGACCGCGGCCGAGTGCAAGTCGCTGGTCTATCGCCGCTCGCTGTATGTCACCGCTGACATGGCCGCCGGTGAAGCCTTTACCGGGGACAATCTGCGCGCCATTCGTCCCGGCCTCGGTCTGCCGCCCAAGCACACCGAAGCCGTGCTCGGACGCCGTGCGCGCACCGCGATCAAGCGCGGTACGCCGCTGGACTGGTCGCTGGTCGAATAGGCCAATCTGCCATCGATTCGGCAAAATAGCGTGACCTGCGAGTCATAACGCGCATCTTCACTGTATTGTATTGACCGGGGAGATGGCGCCTGGCCCGTTTTGCGGTTCCAGTGATAGCCCTTTGCGCTTCCCGTGGCTGCCCGTCGTGGCGGCCGTTTTCTGTTTGTCGGCGCCCCTCGAATCCTTGCGAGCGGTGGTTTTGGGCTGTTTTTTATTGGGAAGCCGTAATGATTGGCATAAAAAGCATTGCGAGCTACGTTCCTGTAGCCGGCGTGGACAATTACGCACAAGGTGCAAAATTCGAAAAAGATGAAGAGTTCATCCTTGGCAAGATCGGTTCGGCGTTCCTGCCGCGCAAAGACGCTGAGCAGGAAACTTCCGATCTGTGCGTGGAAGCGGCCAATGCGCTGTTTGCCAGCCATCCTGAACTCAAGCGTGAATCGATCGACGCGTTGATTGTCGTCACTCAGAACGGTGATGAAGAAGGCCTGCCGCACACAGCAGCAATCGTCCAGGACAAGCTCGGCCTGCCGACCAATGTCGCAGCGTTCGATATCTCTTTGGGCTGCTCCGGTTACGTCTACGGCATCTACGCGATCAAGGGCTTCATGGAAGCCGCCGGCCTGAAGAACGGCCTGCTGATCACTGCTGACCCGTATTCGAAAATCGTTGACCCGGAAGACCGCAACACCACCATGCTGTTTGGCGATGCCGCCACCGCCACCTGGATGGGCGAAAACCCGACCTGGGCGCTGGGCAAGGCCAAGTTCGGCACCGACGGTTCCGGCGCACCGCATTTGAAAGTCAGCAACGGCGTGTTCTTCATGAATGGTCGTCAGGTCTTCAACTTCGCTCTGCTGAAAGTCCCGGCGCACCTGCACGAGTTGCTCGACGATTCCAATCTCAAGGCCGATGACATCGACGCATTCTGCATTCACCAGGGCAGCGCGGCGATTGTCGACGCCGTGGCGCGACGCTTCGAAGGCGAGCCGGAGAAGTTCATCAAGGACATGGTCGAGACCGGTAACACCGTGTCGTCGAGCATTCCGCTGCTGCTGGAAAAACATGTGCTTGATTCCGACTGGCAGCGCGTTGCGCTGAGCGGTTTTGGGGTCGGTCTGTCGTGGGGCTCGGCGATCATCTATCGTCCGTAAACTGCAGAAAAACCACTGATACAAAAATAGCGTTCAAGGTTAACCTTGAACGCTATTTTTTTGCCCGAGAAGGAGCGCGAGGCGCCATGAGCGAGTTTTTCCAAGCCAATGCCGAGGTGTTGCAACGGCGCTGGCCGGCGCTGTTCGAGCGATTGATGGCTGAAGACAGCGCGTCCGTGCAGGCCGAACTCGTGCAAGGACTGGGCTCGACGCTGAGCGTTGACGGCATTCAGTTGACCAGTCGCCATGATCGTCTGCACGAGGCGCAGGTTCAGGCGGCAAGCCTGCCGGCAAAACCGCATCTGCATGTCTATGGCACCGGCCTGGGCGACTTGCCCGGCGTGCTGCTCGATCGCGCAGACCTGGAAAAACTGTACGTACACATCCTCAACGGCGCGCTGTTCGCGCTGGTACTGCAACTGCTCGATCAGCGCCAATGGTTGGAGGATCCTCGGGTCGAGCTGTTTTACGCGGGTGATCATTCGGACTTCTTCACGCCATTCTTTGCCTTGCCCGCCGAGATGTTATTGGCCGATGACTTCAACGCGAAGATCCGCGACCGGCTGATCAATGAAGTGCACCTGACATTCAACAATCGCGATTTCGATCCGCAGTCGCCAGAAATCCAGCAACGCTTGCAGGACTGTCTGCCGGTGCTGCTTGGCGATGACGATGTCGCACAGCTGTTCGGCAGTTGCGCTGGACGTGAAATCTACGTGATCGCCACCGGCCCGACGCTGGAGCAGCATTTCGAGCGGCTGGCGGCGATTCGTCAGCGTGCCGAGCGGCCGTTGTTCATCTGTGTTGATACCGCTTATCGACCGTTGCGCGAACATGGCATCGTGCCTGATCTGGTGGTGAGCATCGATCAGCGCATCGGCTTTCGGCATCTGCCCTTCGAGACGTCTGACGGCATTACGCTGGTGTACCTGCCGATGAGCGACCCGCAGGTATTGAAGGCATGGAAGGGCAAGCGCTATGGCGGCTATTCGGCCAGCCCGATCTATGCCGAGCTGAAAGAACAGTATCCACGCGGCGAGCTGCACGTCGGCGGCAGCGTGATCCATCCGGCGGTGGATCTCGCGGTAAAAATGGGCGCGAGGCGTATCACGCTATTTGGCGCTGACTTCGCTTTCCCGATGAACAAGACTCACGCCGGTTGGAATGACGGCGATCTCGGACCACCGGTGAATCAGGCGCGGCACTGGGTGCGCGATGGCCACGGTCAGCGCGTCAGCACTCAGCTAAACTTTCGCGGTTATCTGTGTGTGCTTGAGCGTTATATCGCCGCGCATCCGCAGGTCGAGTTTCTCAACAGCAGCCGCGCCGGTGCATTGATTGCCGGGACCGCTTTCAATCCGGAGTTCGTGCAATGAGGGCGCTGAGTCAGTGTCAGGATCAGTGTCGTCAGTGTGCGGCGTTGTTTCGCCTTGGGCGTGACGTTGAGGCGGCGCTGACGATGGTCGATGTATTCGAACAGGCCCAGCAATGTCTGGCGTCTGCCTCAGTGGATATCCAGCAGGCGTGGGCACAGGTGCTCACGCAAATGCTCGATTGCCAGGAGCGCCAGGACTGGTTGGGTCTGGCTGACTATATGGAATACGAACTGGTCGAATTGCTGGAAAGTGCCAGGCGCTGAACCGCTGCGCAGCGCTGGCCCGCGGCTTTGCGTTACAGGCGGTTTTATGACGTCATTTTTTCGCGCTGGATGTGCTGCTAAGTCTTTGTTTTCTCGGGGGTGGCGTGGTGATGGCAAAATTTTTTCAAAAAGCCCTCAAGCAACCTGCAATCCCGACGATAACTATTACGAAGGTTCTCTAGGCCATACCCGGCGGTTGCCAGGGCCGGAAGCCGCAGTACCCAACCAACGAGGAATTCGTCATGGCTTTAACAGTAAACACCAACACCACATCGTTGAACGTTCAGAAAAACCTGAACCGCGCTTCCGACGCTCTGTCCACTTCGATGCAGCGCCTGTCTTCCGGCCTGAAAATCAACAGCGCCAAAGACGACGCCGCTGGCCTGCAGATCTCCAACCGTATGTCCTCGCAGATCCGCGGTAACACCCAGGCCATCCAGAACGCCAACGACGGTATCTCCGTTGCCCAGACCGCTGAAGGCGCTCTGCAAGCTACTACCGACATCCTGCAGCGTATGCGTGAACTGGCTGTTAAAGCCCGTAACGGTACCAACGGCACTGCTGACCAGACCGCTACCAACGCTGAATTCGCTCAGATGTCCGACGAGATCACCCGTATCTCGGCTTCGACCAACCTGAACGGCAAAAACCTGCTGGACGGTTCGGCTGGCACTGTGACCCTGCAAGTGGGCGCAAACACCGGTTCGGCTAACCACATCGACCTGGTACTGAGCTCCAAGTTCGACGCCGTCAGCCTGTCGGTTGGCAGCGGCACTGTTGTACTGACTGGCGCCAGCCCTTCTGACGCTGCCGTCGCCATCGACAGCGCGATCACTGCAATCGACGCAGCTATCGCTAACATCGGTGCAACCCGCGCCAGCCTGGGTGCTTCGCAAAACCGTCTGACCAGCACCATCCAGAACCTGCAGAACATCACTGAAAACACCACCGCTGCTCAGGGTCGTGTACAGGACACCGACTTCGCCGCTGAAACTGCTAACCTGACCAAGCAGCAGACTCTGCAGCAAGCTTCGACCTCCGTACTGGCTCAAGCCAACCAACTGCCTTCCGCTGTACTGAAGCTGCTTCAGTAATTTCGGAATGAGTTTAAGCGGGGGAGTGCGCTTGTCGTGCTCTCTCGCTTTTTTACGTTAAGAGGTGATGGGCATGGACATGAGCGTAAAGCTTAACGTGTCTTATCCGGCTCCCAAGCCAGTGCCACCGGTTGCTGACAAACCGTCAGAGCTGCCTAAAGTCCAAAAGACTGAAGCGCCGGTCGCTGCCAAGGATCAGGATGCGGACGGCGCCAAGTTGAAACTGGCGGTGCAAGAGATAGAAAAGTTCGTCCAGTCGATCAAGCGTAATCTGGAGTTCTCGATCGACGAGCATTCCGGCAAGGTCATCGTCAAGGTGATCGCGAGCGAGACGGGTGAAGTCGTTCGACAGATTCCTTCCGCCGAAGCCCTCAAACTGGCCGACAGCCTCGCCAATGCAAGTCATGTATTGTTCGACGCCAAAGTCTGATAAATGGCATGAATAGTGTTTGTTCGTTCTCAGGACGCGTGTAACGGTCAAAAGAATGACAGCAATTTGAAGGGAGATGCACATGGCAAGTCCAATTCTACCGGGTTCCGGACTGGGTTCCGGCCTGGACATCGGCGCGATCGTGACCGCGCTGGTCAACGCCGACAAGTCTGCCAAGCAGACGCAGATCGATACTGCGACCAAAACCAACAGCCTGAAGATCTCCGGTGTCGGTTCGCTGAAAAGTGCACTGGCTGCGTATCAGAAAGCCATGGGCGATCTGAACAAGGCAACGAGCCCGGCGTTTGCCGGTTTTACTGCGACTTCGGACACGCCGACTGTTGTTGGTGCCACTTCGGATAAAACCGCCGTACCGGGTACGTATAGCGTCGTTGTGAAAAATCTGGCCACCGGCTCGAAAGTCGCCAGTGCCGCCTTCGCCGGCGGGGCCGCCAGTGCCATTCCGAGTGGTACTCTGAAAATCAGTCAGAATGGCATTGATTACAATGTCGCGATTCCGGCCAATGCCACCTTGCAGTCCACGCGCGATGCGATCAACACCGCGCAGTCCAGCAATGGCATTTCCGCGAATATCGTGACTGACAGTACGGGCGCCTCGCGTCTGGTACTGAGCTCCAACAAGACGGGCGCCGGCATGGACCTGCAGGTCAGCGGTATCGCCGGCCTCGAAATCGATGGTACCCAGAAGATGGGTGACAGTCCTGCGGCAGGGGCATCCGGTGCGGTCGGTGATGTGGCCAAGGACGCTAGCCTGACCATTGACGGTCTGGCCGTTACCAGCAAGACCAACACCGTGACCGGTGCGATCAGCGGCATGACGCTTAACCTGACTGCCGCCAGTCCCTTGGTCAATGGCGTCGCAACGCCAGCGACCGTTTCGGTTGCGACCAATACCGCCGGCATCCAGACATCGCTGCAATCGTTCATCGATTCCTATAACACCCTGAAGAAAACCATCGACACCTTGTCCAAGGCAACGCCGGATGCCGACGGCAATCTGACCGTTTCCGCAGCCTTCACTGGTGACGCTCTGCCGCGTTCGTTGATGGCGGATGTGCGCGCTCAGTTGACAGATCCAGGGGCGGGCGGAGCGGGGCAATTGTCCGTGCTCTCGCAGATGGGCGTATTGACCGATAGCAAAACCGGTTTGCTGACGCTCGATACGGCGGTGTTCAACAAGCGGATGGAAACTCCGGGCATGGCTGGCCAGGTTCAGCAGCTCTTCAGCGGCACCGATTCCAAGAATGGTCTGTTGGCGCGTATGACTGCGGCGGTTGATCCATACGTCAAGACTGGTGGGCTGCTCGATCAGCGCAGTTCCAACCTGACTAATCTGACATCGAGCCTGCAAAAGCAGCAGGCGGCGCTGGATCTGCGCGTGGCCAACCTGACTACGACGTTGACCGCCAAGTACAACGCCATGGACTTGCTGGTAGGCCAAATGAAGGCAACGGCGAGCAACATCACGTCGTTCTTCAGCTCGCTGAACGCTCAGCAGTCGGCGAAGTAACAGTCAGTAACGACAAAAACCCGGCTACGCTTTATCGGCGTGCGCCGGGTTTTTGTCTTTTGATCTAAAGTTTTCGGACCGGTTGGCGATACACTGGTTATACGAGTCAACGTGGCAATGAGGTAGAACATGAACCCGATGTTAGCCCTTCGGCAGTACCAGAAAGTCGGCGCCCATGCGCAGACGTCCGAAGCGAGCCCGCACCGCCTGGTGCAAATGTTGATGGAAGGTGGACTGGCCCGTATTGCTCAGGCCAAGGGCGCCATCGAGCGCAAGGACATCCCCGCCAAATGCACGGCGATCAGCAAGGCCATCGGCATTGTCAGTGGCCTGCGTGAAGGCCTCGACCTTGAGAACAACGCCGAGGCACTGGCCGATCTGGATGGCCTGTACATCTACATGATGAAGCGCCTCGCCGAAGCGAACATCAGCAGCGATCCCCGTGTACTCGACGAAGTCGCCGGCCTGCTGACAACGGTCAAAGAAGGCTGGGACGCCATCGCGCCTGTGCCGGCTCCGCAGTTCTGAAGGAGATCACCATGAGTCTTGTATTGCAGCGAATAGCCGATACCCGCGAAGCGTTGGTCGGAGCATTGGCCGAACGAAACTGGGAAGCCATTGGTGAGTTGGATCTGGCTTGCCGTTCCTGCATGGAAGACGTCATGGCGGAAGCTTCGCTGGACGAAGTGGCACTGCGCGACAACCTTGAAGAGCTGCTATTCGTCTACAAAGAGCTTCTCGAGGTAGCAATGGGCGAGCGGCAGGCGATAGCCAACGAGATGTCGCAGATCACCCAAGCGCAAAAGGCTGCAAAGGTTTACCATCTGTTTGGTTGATTAACCGTCAGTTAAACCAGAGATGTGCGCCATAAATTTGACTGTGAACGGTTTTTTGACTTAACTAGTGGCTATTATCAGGTTTAGGGCGTCTACAGGCACATGGTGTCCTGCAAGCGTCTCGCTTGCCTTATTTTTCGGGCATTGAGTTGACTAGGGAAGTTGCTATTGCATGTGGCGTGAAACCAAAATTCTGCTGATCGATGACGATAGCGTCCGCCGCCGCGACCTGGCGGTGATTCTGAATTTTCTTGGCGAAGAAAATTTACCCTGCGGCAGCCATGACTGGCAGCAGGCTGTCGGCTCTTTGTCGTCTAGTCGTGAAGTCATTTGCGTACTGATCGGGACCGTCAATGCTCCTGGCGCGCTTTTGGGCTTGCTAAAGACACTCGCAACCTGGGATGAGTTCCTTCCGGTTTTGTTAATGGGCGATAATTCTTCCGTTGACCTGCCTGAAGACCAGCGTCGCCGCGTGCTGTCCACCCTGGAAATGCCGCCCAGCTACAGCAAATTGCTCGATTCGCTGCATCGCGCCCAGGTCTATCGCGAAATGTACGACCAGGCCCGCGAACGCGGCCGTCATCGCGAACCCAATCTATTCCGCAGCCTCGTCGGCACCAGCCGTGCGATTCAGCACGTGCGGCAGATGATGCAGCAAGTGGCCGACACCGACGCCAGCGTACTGATCCTCGGCGAGTCCGGCACCGGCAAGGAAGTGGTCGCGCGCAACCTGCACTACCACTCCAAACGCCGCGACGCGCCGTTCGTCCCGGTCAACTGCGGGGCGATCCCTGCAGAGTTGCTGGAAAGCGAACTGTTCGGCCACGAAAAGGGCGCCTTCACTGGCGCGATCACCAGCCGTGCCGGGCGCTTTGAGCTGGCCAACGGCGGCACGCTGTTCCTCGACGAAATCGGCGATATGCCGCTGCCGATGCAGGTCAAGCTGCTGCGCGTTTTGCAAGAGCGCACCTTCGAACGCGTGGGCAGCAACAAGACCCAGAGCGTCGACGTGCGCATCATTGCCGCAACGCACAAGAATCTCGAAAGCATGATCGAGATCGGCTCGTTCCGCGAAGACCTCTACTATCGCCTGAACGTGTTCCCGATCGAGATGGCGCCGCTGCGTGAGCGCGTCGAAGACATTCCGCTGCTGATGAACGAACTGATCTCGCGCATGGAGCACGAGAAGCGCGGTTCGATCCGTTTCAACTCGGCGGCGATCATGTCGCTGTGCCGTCACGGCTGGCCGGGCAACGTCCGCGAGCTGGCCAACCTGGTCGAGCGCATGGCGATCATGCACCCGTACGGGGTAATCGGCGTGGTCGAGTTGCCGAAGAAATTCCGCTACGTCGACGACGAAGACGAGCAGATGGTCGACAGCCTGCGCAGCGATCTGGAAGAGCGCGTGGCGATCAACGGCCATACGCCGGATTTCAGCGCCAGTGCGCTGCTGCCGCCGGAAGGTCTCGACCTCAAAGACTACCTCGGTGGCCTGGAGCAGGGCCTGATTCAGCAAGCGCTGGACGATGCCAATGGTATTGTTGCCCGCGCCGCTGAACGTCTGCGCATCCGTCGCACCACCCTGGTCGAGAAGATGCGCAAGTACGGCATGAGCCGGGCTGGAGGAGATGAACAGGCGGATGATTGACGCCTGTTTTTCAAGCGCTTCATTTATAAGCGGTTTTTTTTAGGCACGGGTATTGCTATAGCCCTCGCAACGTTCCGTTTCACTGACGGTCAGCCAAGCGAGAGAGCCCAATGCCCCAAGCCGCCCAGATCTCTTCTGCCTCCAATATCGTGGGGCAACCCTCGTCCGTAGAGCAGGCAAGTCGTCAGGGGCTTGAGCAGGCCTTCCAGCTGTTCAACCAGATGTCGAGCCAGCTGACCGACTCCTACAGCCTGCTCGAAGCGCGGGTCACCGAACTCAAGGGTGAGCTGGCCGTGGTCAGCGCCCAACGCATGCAGGAACTGGCGGAAAAAGAACGCCTGGCCAATCGCCTGCAAAACCTTCTCGACCTGTTGCCCGGCGGCGTCATCGTCATCGACGGTCACGGCCTGGTACGCGAAGCCAACCCGGCCGCCATCGATCTGCTCGGCTCGCCACTCGAAGGCGAACTCTGGCGCCATGTGATCGCACGTTGCTTCGCTCCCCGTGAAGACGACGGTCATGAAATCTCCTTGAAAAACGGTCGACGTCTGTCGATTTCCACCCGCTCGCTGGATGCCGAGCCGGGGCAGTTGGTGCTGCTCAACGACTTGACCGAAACCCGGCATCTTCAGGATCAACTGGCACGGCATGAGCGTTTGTCGTCGCTGGGGCGCATGGTTGCCTCGCTGGCCCATCAGATTCGCACGCCGCTGTCCGCCGCTTTGCTCTACGCCAGTCATTTGACTGAACAGCAATTGCCGGTGGAAACCCAGCAGCGCTTTGCCGGCCGCCTGAAAGAACGTCTGCACGAACTCGAACATCAGGTGCGCGACATGCTGGTGTTCGCTCGCGGTGAATTGCCGCTGACCGACCGCATTACGCCCAATGCCTTGATGCAATCGCTGCAGGCAGCGGCGTTGACCCATGTGCAGGATCTGCCAATTCGCTGGCAGTGCGACAGCCATGCCGGTGAGCTGCTGTGCAACCGCGACACACTGGTCGGGGCATTACTGAATCTGATTGAAAACGCCATTCAGGCCAGCGCCGGCGAAGCGCGCCTGAAAGTGCATTGCTACACCAGAGGCAACACCCTGCGTCTGTGTGTCAGCGACAGCGGCAGCGGCATTGAGCCGACAGTTTTGGCGCGCCTCGGCGAGCCTTTTTTTACTACCAAAGTCACCGGCACCGGCCTTGGCCTGACCGTGGTCAAAGCGGTGGCCCGCGCGCATCAGGGAGAATTGACCCTGCGCTCGCGAGTCGGGCGCGGCACCTGCGTGCAGGTCAGCCTGCCACTGTTTTCCGCTGCACAGGGAGTTGAATAAACGTCATGGGCATCAAGGTGTTGCTGGTCGAGGATGACCGTTCGTTGCGCGAAGCGCTGGCCGATACGCTGTTGCTCGCCGGCCACGACTATCACGCCGTCGGCAGCGCCGAAGAAGCACTGACGGCGGTCGCGCAGCAAGCCTTCAGCCTGGTGGTCAGTGACGTCAACATGCCGGGTATGGACGGCCACCAGTTGCTCGCGTTGCTGCGCGCACGCCAACCGCAATTGCCGGTGCTATTGATGACCGCCCACGGCGCAGTCGAGCGTGCGGTCGATGCGATGCGCCAGGGCGCGGCGGATTATCTGGTCAAGCCGTTCGAGCCCAAAGCGCTGCTCGATCTGGTGGCGCGCCATGCCTTGGGCAGCATTGACGCGGGCGAAGCGGACGGTCCGGTCGCCGTTGAACCGGCCAGTGCGCAGTTGCTTGAGCTGGCGGCACGGGTCGCGCGCAGTGATTCGACTGTCCTCATCTCCGGCGAGTCCGGCACCGGTAAAGAAGTGCTGGCGCGCTACATTCATCAGCAATCGCGGCGGGCGAGCCAGCCGTTTATCGCAATCAACTGCGCGGCGATCCCCGACAACATGCTCGAAGCGACATTGTTCGGTCATGAGAAGGGTTCGTTCACCGGCGCCATCGCTTCGCAGGCCGGCAAGTTCGAGCAGGCGGACGGCGGCACCATTCTGCTCGACGAAATTTCCGAAATGCCCCTGGGCCTGCAAGCGAAGCTGCTGCGCGTTCTGCAAGAGCGTGAAGTGGAGCGAGTGGGCGCGCGCAAGCCGATCAGTCTGGATATTCGCGTGGTCGCCACGACCAACCGCGATCTGGCCGGCGAAGTGGCGGCGGGGCGTTTTCGCGAAGACCTGTTTTACCGCTTGTCGGTTTTCCCTCTGGCCTGGCGTCCACTTCGCGAACGCACTGCCGATATCCTGCCGCTGGCGGAAAAGTTGCTGGCCAAACACGTCAATAAAATGAAGCACGCAGCAGCGAAGCTGTCCCCCGAAGCTCAAGCATGTCTGACCGCGTACCCGTGGCCGGGCAATGTGCGTGAACTGGACAACGCCATTCAGCGCGCGCTGATTCTGCAGCAGGGCGGTTTGATTCAGCCGCAGGATTTTTGCCTGAGCGGTGCGGTGACACTTGCGCCGCTGCCGGTCCCGGCACCGGTGATCCGCGAGGTGGAAATCGAGGCGGACTCCTCCGGCGCCCTGGGCGATGACCTGCGCCGCCGGGAGTTTCAGATGATCATCGACACCCTGCGCGCTGAGCGTGGCCGGCGCAAGGAAGCTGCCGAAAAGCTCGGCATCAGCCCGCGGACTCTGCGCTACAAACTGGCGCAAATGCGCGACGCCGGGATGGACGTCGAAGGCTATCTGTTCGCCACCTGATCGATGCTGCAAAACATTCCAGATGCTTTTCTCAGAAGGGTGCCCACTAGCTGGCACCCTTGTTGCTAATACCTGTGTACCCGCCGAGTGAGTGTCAAAAAATTGCGGGCCGCCCAAGAGAGTAGACCATGAGCCAAGGTATTGAATTTAATCGGTTGATGATGGACATGCAGGCCATGAAAGTGGATGCCATGTCTGCGCGTAAATCGACTGCCGCTGTCCCTGAAATCGCGGGCAGCAGCTTTTCCGACATGCTCGGTCAGGCGATCAATAAAGTCAGCGATACCCAGCAGGCGTCGACTCAACTGGCCAACGCGTTCGAGATCGGCAAGAGCGGTGTCGACCTGACCGACGTCATGATTGCGTCGCAAAAAGCCAGCGTGTCGTTCCAGGCTCTGACCCAGGTGCGCAACAAGCTGGTCCAGGCTTACCAAGACATCATGCAGATGCCGGTTTAAGGGCGAAATAAGTCATGGCAGAAGCAGTCGCTGATAACGTTCCGGCCAAGGCCACCCCGATCGACGGCAAACCGCCGCTGTTCGGCCTGTCCTTTCTGGAAAACCTTTCCCAGATGACCGTGCTGCGTCAGGTCGGCCTGTTGGTCGGTCTGGCTGCGAGCGTGGCGATTGGCTTTGCCGTGGTGCTGTGGTCGCAGCAGCCGGATTACCGTCCACTGTACGGCAGCCTTGCCGGCATGGACGCCAAGCAGGTCATGGAAACCCTGGCCGCCGCTGACATCCCTTACAACGTAGAACCCAATTCCGGCGCCTTGCTGGTCAAGGCCGACGACCTGTCTCGTGCGCGGATGAAACTCGCTGCTGCTGGTGTCACTCCCAGCGACGGCAACATCGGTTTCGAAATCCTCGACAAGGAACAGGGTCTGGGCACCAGCCAGTTCATGGAAGCGACCCGTTATCGTCGCGGCCTCGAAGGCGAACTGGCGCGGACCATCTCCAGCCTGAACAACGTCAAGGGTGCCCGCGTGCACCTGGCGATTCCGAAGAGTTCTGTGTTTGTCCGTGACGAGCGCAAGCCAAGCGCTTCGGTACTGGTCGAGCTGTACAGCGGGCGTTCGCTGGAGCCGGGTCAGGTGGTGGCGATCATCAACCTGGTGGCGACTTCCGTGCCCGAGTTGAGCAAATCGCAGATCACCGTCGTCGATCAGAAGGGCAACCTGCTCTCCGATCAGGCGGAGAACTCGGAAATGACCATGGCCGGCAAGCAGTTCGATTACAGCCGCCGCATGGAAAGCATGCTCACCCAGCGCGTGCACAACATTCTGCAACCAGTACTGGGCAACGATCGCTACAAGGCTGAAGTTTCGGCCGACGTCGATTTCAGTGCCGTCGAATCGACTGCCGAGCAATTCAACCCGGACCAACCGGCGTTGCGCAGCGAGCAGTCGGTCAACGAACAACGCACCGCCAGCAATGGTCCGCAAGGTGTGCCGGGTGCCCTGAGCAACCAGCCACCGGCGCCAGCCTCGGCGCCGCAGACCACCGGTGGCACCGCCGCACCGGCCGGGATGATCCAGCCGGGTCAGCCACTGGTTGACGCCAACGGTCAGCAGATCATGGACCCGGCCACCGGCCAGCCGATGCTTGCACCGTACCCGGCGGACAAGCGTCAACAATCGACCAAGAACTTCGAGCTCGACCGTTCGATCAGCCACACCAAGCAGCAGCAGGGCCGTCTCAATCGCCTGTCGGTGTCGGTAGTGGTCGACGATCAGGTCAAGGTCAACCCGGCCAACGGTGAAACCAGTCGTGCGCCGTGGAGCGCCGACGAATTGGCGCGCTTCACCCGTCTGGTGCAGGACGCGGTCGGTTTCGACGCAAGCCGTGGTGACAGCGTCAGCGTGATCAACATGCCGTTCTCCGCCGAACGCGGCGAAGTGATTGCCGATATTCCGTTCTACTCCCAGCCATGGTTCTGGGACATCGTCAAACAAGTGCTGGGTGTGCTGTTCATCCTCGTACTGGTGTTTGGTGTGCTGCGTCCGGTGCTCAACAACATCACCGGCGGTGGCAAAGGCAAGGAGCTGGCCGGTCTGGGCAGCGACGTGGAACTTGGTGGCATGGGCGGCCTGGACGGCGAACTGGCCAACGACCGCGTGAGCCTCGGTGGTCCGCAGAGCATTCTGTTGCCGAGCCCGAGCGAGGGTTATGACGCGCAGCTGAATGCAATCAAGAGTCTGGTAGCTGAAGACCCGGGTCGCGTGGCTCAGGTCGTGAAAGAGTGGATTAACGCAGATGAGTGATAACCGAGCCGCCACCGTCAAACTGACCAAGGTCGACAAAGCCGCGATTCTGCTGCTGTCCCTGGGTTCGACCGATGCTGCGCAAGTGCTGCGCCACATGGGCCCCAAAGAGGTTCAGCGCGTCGGCGTGGCCATGGCGCAGATGGGCAACGTCCATCGCGAACAGGTCGAGCAGGTGATGAGCGAGTTCGTCGACATCGTCGGCGATCAGACCAGCCTCGGCGTCGGTTCCGACGACTACGTGCGCAAGATGCTCACCCAGGCCCTGGGCGAAGACAAGGCCAACGGCCTGATCGACCGCATCCTGCTCGGTGGCAACACCAGCGGCCTCGACAGCCTGAAATGGATGGAGCCGCGCGCAGTCGCTGACGTCATCCGTTACGAACACCCGCAGATCCAGGCGATCGTGGTTGCGTACCTCGATCCGGATCAGGCCGGTGAAGTGCTCGGCAACTTCGACCATAAAGTGCGTCTGGACATCATCCTGCGCGTTTCGTCGCTGAACACCGTGCAACCGGCCGCCTTGAAAGAACTCAATCAGATTCTCGAGAAACAGTTCTCCGGCAACTCGAACGCCTCGCGCACCACCTTGGGTGGCATCAAGCGTGCGGCCGACATCATGAACTTCCTCGACAGCTCGATCGAAGGCCAGCTCATGGACTCGATCCGCGAAGTCGACGAAGACCTGTCCGGTCAGATCGAAGACCTCATGTTCGTCTTCAACAACCTTGCCGACGTCGACGACCGTGGCATCCAGGCACTGTTGCGCGAAGTCTCTTCCGATGTGCTGGTGCTGGCCCTCAAGGGTTCGGACGAAGGCGTCAAGGAAAAGATCTTCAAGAACATGTCCAAGCGTGCTGCCGAACTGTTGCGCGACGACCTCGAGGCGAAAGGCCCGGTGCGCGTCAGCGACGTCGAAACCGCACAGAAGGAAATCCTCACTATTGCCCGTCGTATGGCCGAAGCCGGCGAGATCGTGCTCGGTGGCAAGGGCGGCGAGGAAATGATCTAAGCCCATGGATAAGCCTGACGAGTCTGTGACGGATCTGATCCGCGCCCGCGATGTTCGTGGTTTCGAATCCTGGGCGCTGCCCAGCTTCGACCCGCCGAAACCGGAACCCGAGCCGGAACCGGAGCCCGAACCGCCGGAAATGGAAGAAGTGCCGCTGGAAGAAGTCCAGCCACTGACCCTGGAAGAACTCGAAAGTATCCGTCAGGAGGCTTACAACGAGGGCTTCGCCATCGGCGAAAAAGAAGGTTTTCACAGCACCACGCTGAAGGTGCGTCAGGAAGCCGAAACGGCGCTGGCGGCGAAAATCGCCAGCCTCGAGCTGTTGATGGCCAACCTGTTCGAACCGATCGCCGAGCAAGACACCCAGATTGAAAAGTCGCTGGTTGACCTCGTGCAACACATCACCAAGCAGGTGATCAAGCGCGAACTGGCCATCGATTCAACGCAGATCGAACACGTCATGCGCGATGCCCTCAAGCTATTGCCGCTGGGCGTGGAAAACGTGCGCCTGTACGTCAATCCGCAGGATTTCGCCCAGGTCAAAGCCCTGCGCGAACGCCACGAAGAAAGCTGGCGCATCGTCGAAGACGAGTCGCTGTTGCCGGGCGGTTGCCGGGTTGAAACCGAGCACAGCCGCATC
Organism: Pseudomonas sp. Sample_11; assembly: GCF_004307505.1. Classification (NCBI taxonomy): domain Bacteria; kingdom Pseudomonadati; phylum Pseudomonadota; class Gammaproteobacteria; order Pseudomonadales; family Pseudomonadaceae; genus Pseudomonas; species Pseudomonas sp. Sample_11. Next base: position 14,456 of record NZ_RCOD01000093.1, on the reverse strand, counting down.
GACGCCAGCGTCGAATCGCGGGTGACCCAGGTCATGGCCAAGCTGTTCGACCAATTGCATGAGCAGGCTCTGCATCCGGCAGCGGCAGACCTGACGCTCGATATTCCTGAAGACACCCCAGCGGCTGTCGACTCTGACGAGCCGCGCGCGGACGCCAGCGATGCGCCTTGAACGCACCAGCTTCGCCAAGCGCCTGAGCACCTACGCCGAGGCCACCGAGATTGCCGGCGCGCCGATCCTTGAAGGTCGGCTGCTGCGCATGGTCGGCCTGACCCTCGAAGCCGAAGGCTTGCGCGCCGCCATGGGCACCCGTTGCATGGTGATCAATGACGACAGCTACCACCCGTCCCAGGTGGAAGCGGAAGTCATGGGTTTTTCCGGCAGCAAAGTCTTTCTGATGCCGGTCGGCAGCGTCGCCGGGATTGCCCCGGGCGCCCGCGTGGTGCCGCTGGCCGATACCGGTCGTTTGCCGATGGGCATGAGCATGCTCGGTCGTGTTCTTGACGGTGCCGGTCGTGCGCTGGACGGCAAGGGCGGCATGAAGGCCGAAGACTGGGTGCCGATGGATGGCCCGACCATCAACCCGCTCAACCGTGACCCGATCAGCGTACCGCTGGACGTCGGCATCCGTTGCATCAACGGTTTGCTGACGGTCGGCCGTGGCCAGCGTCTGGGTCTGTTCGCCGGCACCGGGGTCGGTAAATCGGTGCTGTTGGGCATGATGACCCGCTTCACCGAGGCCGACATCATCGTCGTCGGCCTGATCGGTGAGCGTGGTCGCGAAGTTAAGGAATTCATCGAACACATTCTCGGTGAAGAAGGCCTCAAACGTTCGGTAGTGGTCGCCTCGCCAGCGGACGACGCACCGCTGATGCGTATGCGCGCGGCAATGTATTGCACGCGCATCGCCGAGTATTTCCGCGACAAGGGCAAGAACGTTCTGCTGCTGATGGACTCGCTGACCCGTTTCGCCCAGGCCCAGCGGGAAATCGCTCTGGCCATCGGTGAGCCGCCAGCAACCAAGGGTTATCCGCCCTCGGTGTTCGCCAAACTGCCGAAACTGGTGGAGCGCGCCGGTAACGCGGAGAAGGGCGGTGGCTCGATCACGGCGTTCTACACCGTACTGTCCGAAGGCGATGACCAGCAGGACCCGATTGCCGACTCGGCGCGGGGCGTGCTCGACGGCCACATCGTCCTGTCGCGGCGTCTGGCCGAGGAAGGCCACTATCCGGCGATCGACATCGAAGCGTCGATCAGCCGGGTGATGCCGGCGGTGGTTTCGCCGGATCACATGCAGCGCGCGCAGTATTTCAAACAGCTTTGGTCGCGCTATCAGCAGAGCCGTGATTTGATCAGCGTCGGTGCCTACGTAGCCGGTGGCGATCGCGAGACCGATCTGGCGATTTCCCTGCAACCACAACTGGTCAGGTATCAGCGCCAGGGCCTCAACGACAAAATCAATCTGGGTGAAAGCCAGGCCTATCTGGAAACCCTGTTCGCCCCTGCGGCGGGCGGGTAACCGGCCATGGCCGTCAGCCGCGCCGCGCGCCTGGCACCGGTGGTGGACATGGCCGAAAAGGCCGAGAAAGCCGCCGTGCAGCGCCTCGCCTACTTTCAGGGCCAGGTCAAAGTTGCCGAAAGCAAACTGGCCGACCTCAATGCCTTTCGTCTGGATTACTCGCAGCAATGGATCGTGCGCGGCAGCACCGGCGTGACCGGGCAATGGCTGCTGGGCTTTCAGGGTTTTCTCGCGCAACTCGACACCGCCGTCGACCAGCAACGGCAGAGCCTGGTCTGGCATCAGAACAAGCTCGACAAGGCGCGTGAGGAATGGCAGCAGGCGTTTGCCCGCGTCGAGGGTTTGCGCAAACTGGTGCAGCGCTATCGTGATGAAGCACAACGCCTGGAAGACAAGCGCGAGCAGAAGCTGCTCGATGAATTGTCGCAGCGGTTGCCACGGCGTGATGCCTTTTAAAGATCAAAAGATCGCAGCCTTCGGCAGCTCCTACAGGGGAATGCATTTTCAAATGTAGGAGCTGCCGAAGGCCGCGATCTTTTGATCTGCTTTTCCAGCCTTGCCCCAACCCTATCCAGGTGCTACACCTTGTACAGGTTCGTCAATGACAAGGAAGCCAGTCAATGTCAGTCGTTACAGAAGTCTCTCCAGACCAGAAAAAGCTCACGATCGCCGTCAAAGGCCGGTTCGATTTCGGTCGCCATCAGGAATTTCGCGAGTCGTATGAACGGCTCCCACACAAACCCGAATCCATCGTGGTCGATCTCAAAGAGGCCACTTACCTCGACAGCTCCGCGCTGGGCATGCTGCTCCTGCTGCGTGATCACGCCGGTGGCGACGAGTCGGATATCCGTGTCGTCAACAGCAGCTCCGATGTGAAGAAAATCCTCGCGATTTCCAACTTCGACAAACTCTTCGACATCAGTTGACGCCCATGCAGGCGCAAGAGCCGCTGACCATTCTTATCGCCGAAGACAGCGCCGCCGACCGGCTGCTGCTGTCGACCATTGTCCGCCGTCAGGGCCATCAGGTGCTGACGGCGGCCAATGGTGCCGAAGCGGTCGAAACGTTCAAAGAGCAGCAGCCCGATCTGGTGTTGATGGACGCGCTGATGCCGGTGATGGACGGCTTCGAAGCGGCGCGGCAGATCAAGGCACTGGCGGGTGAAGCATTGGTGCCGATCATCTTCCTCACCTCGCTGACCGAGAGTGAAGCGCTGGCTCGGTGTCTGGAGGCTGGCGGCGACGATTTTCTGGCGAAGCCGTACAACCAGGTGATACTTGCCGCCAAAATCAAGGCGATGGATCGCTTGCGTCGCCTTCAGGCAACGGTCCTGCAACAGCGCGATCTGATCGCCAGACATCACGACTATCTGCTCAACGAACAACGCGTGGCCAAAGCGGTGTTCGACAAGGTCGCGCATTCCGGTTGCCTGAGCGCGCCGAACATCCGATACCTGCAATCGCCTTACGCGCTGTTCAATGGCGATCTGTTGCTGGCGGCGTACACGCCGGCCGGTGACATGCACGTCATGCTCGGCGATTTCACCGGGCATGGCTTGCCGGCAGCGGTGGGGGCGATGCCGCTGGCCGAAGTGTTTTATGGGATGACCGCCAAGGGTTATGGCCTGGCCGAAATCCTGCGCGAGATGAACGCCAAGCTCAAACGCATCCTGCCGGTGGACATGTTCTGCTGTGCCACCTTGCTCAGTCTGAGTTTCCAGAGCCGTTCGGTGGAGGTGTGGAACGGCGGCATGCCCGACGGTTACTTGCACCGCATGGCCAGTGGCGAACGCGTGCCGTTGCCGGCGCGGCATTTGCCCCTGGGGATTCTCAGCGCGCAAGCCTTCGATGACCGTACGGATGTGTATCCGATGGCCGTCGATGATCGGGTGTTTCTGTTATCGGACGGGGTAATCGATACCTGCGATGCCAATGACCAGTTGTTCGGCGTCGAACGCTTGCAGCAGGTGTTTGCGGCGAACCGCGAGCCGGATCGGTTGTTCGAGGATATCGAACAGGCACTGCGCGATTTTCGCGGGCAGGCCCGTGACGATGTGAGCATGGTCGAGGTCAGTCTGCTTGAGTCGGCGCAGGCCCACGGCGCGGCGCCGGTGTATTCCGACAGCGGCCAGTCGTGCCCGCTGGACTGGTCGGCCAGTTTCGAATTTCGCGGCGCCACGCTCAGGCGTTTCAATCCGTTGCCGTTCCTCTTGCAGTTGCTGCTTGAGGTGCATGGGTTGCGCGCGCAAAGCGGGGCGCTGTACAGCGTGCTCGCCGAGCTGTATTCCAATGGCCTGGAGCACGGCGTGCTCGGGCTGGACTCCAGCCTTAAACGCGATGCGGCAGGTTTCGCCCGCTACTATGAAATGCGCGCGGCGCGGCTGGAGGCGCTGCAAGACGGTTTCGTGCGCGTGCATCTGCAGGTCCAGCCGCAAGGCGAGGGCGGGCGGCTGGTCATTCGCGTCGAGGACAGCGGCAAGGGCTTTGATGTGGCGCGGGTCATGGAGCGGCCCGTGGATAACGTCCGCTTGTCGGGACGCGGCATCGGTCTGGTCCGGCAACTGGGGCGCAACGCCAGTTGGTCTGACCAGGGTCGTAGTGCCAGCGTGGAGTTTTTCTGGGAGATTGAGGCATAATCCGCCCATTCTTGATCAAGGAGTGAGCAAGTGACAGACCCACATGTAGATCGCGAAGTCCTCGACACTTTGCGCGAGGTGATGGAGGACGGCTATACGGAATTGCTGGAGACTTTTCTGGCAGATTCGCAAAGCCGCCTGCACGAGTTGCAGGACAGCACCAGCGCCAAAGCGCTATCCGATGTAGCCCATAGCTTCAAGGGCAGCGCGAGCAACATGGGCGCGGTTCGACTGGCCGAGTTGTGCCAGGACCTTGAGTCGAATGCCAAGGACAAAAGTCCGGAAGCGCTCGCTCAACTGGTGGCCGATATCCATTCCGAATTCGCCGAAGTACGCCCGGTGTACGAAAGCGAAAAGCACCACGCCCACATCCACTGAAGCTGCCGTCCGGCGCTTTTCGCAAGTGTCTGGCCAAACTGGCCCGGCACTTGCAGTCATCTTGCTCAACTGTACCTACGATCCCAGTGCAGCGGAGACCGTGTCATGCCTGCGACCCCCAACATACTTCTTCAGACCGCCGCTCAGGCCAAGGCGCAAGCCGCCTCTGCCAAATCGTCGGCAATGGCCGCAGACGCCGGGGACAAGGCTTCCAGCTTCGCCAGAGTGTTTGCCGATCAGGCGCCGGCCAAGCCTGCCGTGAGTGCTGACAATTCAGTCAAGCCGGCACGCGATAAGGTCGCAGACAGCAGCGGCAAAAAGGATATCGGCAAAGATCAGCCTGCCGCGCCCGAGCCAGCAGTTGCCGATAGCGGCAAAGCGTTGCCTGCCGACAAAGCGGCGACGAGCGACGACGCGACTGCCACTGCCGATGACACCACTGAAACGGTACAAACCCCTGTGGCCGATGCCGCGCCTGTAGATCCGGCGCTTGATCCGGCCTTGGCGCAAGTCGTTCAGCCGTTGGTGGCAGCGCCTGTGGTGCAAGCACCAACAGTCACCACGCCAGCCCAGCCGGAAACCGAAGCGCCTGCACTGGCGGTCGTGTCGGGCATGGTCAAAGATCCGGCGGCTACCGACAGCGAATTTGATCCGACAGCCGACCCGCTCGATTCCCTGCCGGCCGTGCGCATGGCGATGGAGCAGGGCGGGCATATTTCTGCCGCCAGCCAGGCGCAACCGAAAGCCACGCCTGCTCAAGCTCAGGCTGACGGCGAATTGACCGCCGCGCAGAACTTTGCCGCCGGCATGGCCAGCATGCTCGACGTGCAGGCCGACAAGGACAGCACCAGCCAGGGCGGCGAACAAGCTTTCAGCGGGTTGATCGACGATGGTTTGAAAGATTTGAAATCCGCGACCAGCGACACCCGCGTCGACGACTTCGCCAACCGTCTGGCGGCACTGACCCAGGCCGCTACGCCGAAAACAGCCAATGCGCTGCCGGTGAATCAGCCGATCGCCATGCACCAGAGCGGCTGGACCGAAGAAGTGGTCAACCGCGTCATGTACCTGTCCAGCGTCAACCTGAAGGCCGCCGACATTCAGTTGCAGCCGGCGGAGCTGGGGCGCCTGGATATCCGCGTGAACATGGTTCCCGATCAGCAGACCCAGGTCACCTTCATGAGCGCGCATCCGAGCGTGCGTGAAGCGCTCGACAGCCAGATGCACCGCCTGCGCGACATGTTCAACCAGCAGGGCATGGGCCAGGTCGACGTCAATGTCGCCGACCAGAACCGTGGCTGGCAGGGGCAGCAAGGTCAGGAACAAGCGCAGCAGGGGCAGAGTGGCCGGACCAGCGCGGCGGGTGGGCGTCTTGATTCGGTGGATGAGGAATTGGCACCGGCTACAGTGGCGGAAGTTGCCGCGCAGACCACCAGCGTCATCGGCACCAGCGCGGTCGACTACTACGCCTGACGGTTGCGGTGACCCAAAAAGATCGCAGCCTTCGGCAACTCCTACAGGGTGTACACCGGCTACTGTAGGAGCTGCCGAAGGCTGCGATCTTTTGCTTTTGTGTTTGTGGCAATTTCCTCAATCAGATACTCCGACACTTCTGGCATAACACTTGCTCTTGCCTTGCCGTGCGACTGTGAAACCCCCGATTAGTGACGGATTATTGGCATGGCGAAGAGCGAAGCTGCAGCAGTAAAAGACCCCGCAACCAAAGGCAAACTCAAGCTGATCATCGTGATCGTGCTGGCGTTGCTGGTGGCCATCGGTGCATCCGTCGGGGCGACCTGGTTCTTCATGCACGGCGCGCAGAGCAAGCCTGCCGAGGCCGCTGAAGCTGCGCCGGTCGGCAAGCAGGCGGCGATTTTCGAGCCGATGGCGCCGGCCTTCGTTGCCAACTACAACCAGAACGGCCGTCAGCGCTACATGCAGGTGAGCATCACCATGCTGGCGCGTAATCAGGCCGATCTGGACGCGCTCAAGGTGCACATGCCGGTTATCCGCAACAACCTGGTAATGCTCTTCTCCGGTCAGGATTTCGCCACGCTGGCGACACCGGTCGGACAAGAGATGCTGCGCCAGAAGGCCACCGCCAGCGTCCAGGAAGTGGCGCAGAAAGAACTGGGCAAAGTGGTTATCGAACAGTTGCTTTTCACTAATTTCGTACTGCAGTAGGAACACGACATGGCCGTGCAGGATCTGCTGTCCCAGGATGAAATCGATGCGCTGCTGCATGGCGTCGATGATGGTCTGGTACAGACCGATAATGCTGCCGAACCCGGCAGTGTCAAAAGCTACGACCTGACCAGCCAGGATCGCATCGTCCGTGGACGCATGCCGACGCTGGAAATGATCAACGAGCGCTTTGCCCGCTACACCCGCATCAGCATGTTCAACATGCTGCGCCGCTCGGCGGACGTGGCCGTCGGTGGCGTGCAGGTGATGAAGTTCGGCGAATACGTGCACTCGCTGTACGTGCCGACCAGCCTCAACCTGGTCAAGATCAAGCCGCTGCGCGGCACTGCGCTGTTCATCCTCGATGCCAAGCTGGTGTTCAAGCTGGTGGACAACTTCTTCGGCGGCGATGGCCGCCACGCCAAGATCGAAGGGCGTGAATTCACCCCGACCGAGCTGCGCGTGGTGCGCATGGTGCTGGAGCAGGCCTTCATCGATTTGAAGGAAGCCTGGCAGGCGATCATGGAAGTGAACTTCGAGTACATCAACTCGGAAGTGAACCCGGCCATGGCCAACATCGTCGGCCCGAGCGAAGCGATTGTGGTCTCCACCTTCCACATCGAACTCGATGGCGGTGGCGGCGATCTGCACGTGACCATGCCGTACTCGATGATCGAGCCGGTGCGCGAGATGCTCGACGCCGGTTTCCAGTCCGACCTCGACGATCAGGACGAGCGCTGGGTCAACGCCCTGCGCCAGGACGTGCTCGATGTCGACGTGCCGATCGGTGCCACCGTAGCCCGCCGCCAGTTGAAGCTGCGCGACATCCTGCACATGCAACCGGGCGATGTGATCCCGGTCGAGATGCCGGAAGACATGATCATGCGCGCCAACGGCGTGCCGGCCTTCAAGGTCAAGATGGGCTCGCACAAAGGCAACCTCGCGTTGCAAGTGATCGAGCCGATCGAGCGTCGCTGAGGCGGCGCCTTTCACCCCCGTATTTAACCGAATTGTTGCCCGCCGAGGACACATGATGAACGACGATATGAACGCGCAGGACGATCAGGCACTGGCCGATGAATGGGCTGCGGCCCTGGAAGAAACCGGTGATGCCGGCCAGGCTGACATCGATGCACTGCTGGCCGCCGACGCCGGTACTTCCAGCTCCAACCGTCTGCCGATGGAAGAGTTTGGCAGCGTGCCGAAGAACAATGATCCGGTGACCCTCGACGGTCCGAACCTGGACGTGATCCTCGACATTCCAGTGTCGATCTCGATGGAAGTCGGCAGCACCGACATCAATATCCGCAACCTGCTGCAACTCAACCAGGGTTCGGTGATCGAGCTTGATCGGCTGGCCGGTGAGCCGCTCGACGTGCTGGTCAACGGCACCTTGATCGCCCACGGCGAAGTAGTGGTGGTCAACGAGAAGTTCGGCATCCGCCTGACTGACGTGATCAGCCCAAGCGAACGCATCAAGAAGCTGCGCTGAGTGAAAAGGTTTCTCTGGGTGCTGCTGGCATGGCCGTTGAGCGTGCTGGCTGCCGAGCCGAGCGCAACCACTGCCGCGCCTGCCGCCACCGCGCCGATGGTCAACAGCGGCGTGGCCGGTCAGTTGACGCAACTGGTGTTCGGTTTGCTGCTGGTGCTGGGCTTGATCTTCTTCCTCGCCTGGCTGTTGCGCCGCGTGCAACAGGCGGGGCCGGCGGGCAAGGGCCAGGTGATCGAGCTGATCGGTTCCCGCGCGCTCGGTCCGCGTGATCGCTTGATGCTGGTGCAGGTCGGCAACGAGCAGATTCTGCTCGGCCTCAGCCCCGGCACCATCACCGCGCTGCATGTGCTCAAAGAGCCGGTCGAAGTCCCCACCGCCAGTGAAAAAGCGACGCCGGAATTTGCTCAGCATCTGCTGAAGATTCTTGGCAAGGACCAAAAGGATACGAAGTAATGGGTGCGCTCCGCATCGTCTTGACGCTGCTCCTGTTGCTGGCCGCGCCGCTGGCGTTCGCCGCCGATCCGTTGTCGATCCCGGCGATCACGCTGGGCACCAATGCCGACGGCGCGCAGGAATACTCGGTCAGTCTGCAGATCCTGCTGATCATGACCGCGCTGAGTTTTATTCCGGCAGCGGTCATCCTTATGACCAGTTTCACGCGGATCATCATTGTCTTCTCGATCCTGCGTCAGGCCCTCGGCCTGCAACAGACGCCGTCGAACCAGATCCTCACCGGCATGGCGCTGTTCCTGACGCTGTTCATCATGGCGCCGGTGTTCGACCGGGTGAACAACGACGCGCTGCAACCGTATCTGGCGGAAACCCTCACCGCCCAGCAAGCTGTGGAAAAGGCTCAGGTGCCGATCAAGGACTTCATGCTCGCGCAGACCCGCACCAGCGATCTGGAGTTGTTCATGCGCCTGTCCAAGCGCACCGACATCGCCAGCCCGGATCAGGCGCCGTTGACCATTCTGGTACCGGCGTTCGTGACCTCCGAGCTTAAAACCGCCTTCCAGATCGGCTTCATGATCTTCATTCCGTTCCTGATCATCGACCTCGTCGTGGCGAGCGTGCTGATGGCCATGGGTATGATGATGCTCTCGCCGCTGATCATCTCGCTGCCGTTCAAGATCATGCTGTTCGTGCTCGTCGATGGCTGGGCGCTGATCATCGGTACTCTGGCCAGCAGTTTTGGAGGTGTTTCGCCATGACGCCGGAAGTCGCGGTCGATATCTTTCGTGAAGCCCTGTGGCTGACCACCATGATGGTCGCCATCCTGGTGGTGCCGAGCCTTCTGGTCGGCCTGCTGGTGTCGATGTTCCAGGCTGCCACGCAGATCAACGAACAGACCCTGAGCTTCCTGCCGCGTCTGCTGGTGATGTTGGTGACCCTGATCATTGGCGGTCCGTGGATCGTGCAGACGTTCATGGAATACATCATCCAGCTGTACAAAAACATTCCGATGGTCATCGGCTAAGCCATGCAATCGCTGCTTCAGCTGACCGACACCCAGATCAGCACTTGGGTGGCGTCATTCATGTTGCCGCTGTTTCGCGTGGCGTCGATGCTGATGGTCATGCCGGTGTTCGGCACCACCCTGATTCCGCGTCGCGTGCGCCTGTATTTCGCCGTGGCGATCACCGTGGTCATCACCCCGGCGCTGCCGCCGATGCCCGCCGTCAGCCCACTCGATCTCAGCGGCCTGCTGCTGATCGGCGAGCAGATTCTGGTCGGCGCCGTGCTCGGCTTTTCCCTGCAACTGTTCTTCCAGGCCTTTGCCGTCGCCGGGCAGATTGTCGCGGTGCAGATGGGCATGGGCTTCGCCTCGATGATCGACCCTACCAACGGCGTTTCGGTGGCGGTGATCGGGCAGTTCTTCACCATGCTGGTGACGTTGCTGTTTCTGTCGATGAACGGCCATCTGGTGGTGTTCGAAGTCCTCACTGAAAGTTTCACCACGCTGCCGGTCGGCGGCGGTCTGATGGTTGCGCATTACTGGGAACTGGCCGGCAAACTTGGCTGGGTCCTCGGCGCCGCCTTGCTGCTGGTGTTGCCGGCCGTCACCGCACTGTTGGTGGTCAACATCGCGTTCGGGGTGATGACCCGCGCCGCGCCGCAACTGAACATCTTCTCGATCGGTTTTCCGCTGACCCTGGTGCTCGGCCTGTTCATCGTCTGGGTGGGCCTTGCGGACATTCTCAACCAGTATCAACCGCTGGCCAGCGAGGCCTTGCAGTTGCTACGCGAACTGGCACGGGCGCGCTGAGTCATGGCAGAGAGCGAAAGCGGTCAGGACAAAACAGAAGACCCCACGGAGAAACGCAAAAAGGACTCCCGTGAGAAGGGTGAAATCGCCCGTTCCAAAGAGCTCAACACTCTGGCCGTGATGATGGCCGGTGCCTCTGCGCTGCTGATCTTCGGCGGCATGCTCGCGCAAGAAATGATGGACGTGATGCGCCTGAACTTCACCCTGTCCCGCGAAGTGGTCATGGACCAAGGCGCGATGGGCCGGTTCTTGCTGGAGTCGGGCCTGATCGCCTTGCTGGCGATTCAGCCGGTGATGATCACCCTGTTGCTCGCCGCCATCATCGGGCCGATCTCCCTCGGTGGCTGGCTGTTCGCCGCAAAGTCGCTGGCGCCCAAATTCAGCCGGATGAACCCGGCCGCCGGCCTCAAACGCATGTTCTCGTTCAAGGCTGTGGTCGAACTGCTCAAGGCCCTGGCGAAGTTTCTGATTACTCTGGGGGTGGCGCTGTTGGTGCTGTCCGCCGACGTCGACGACTTGCTGCGCATCGCCCACGAACCACTGGACATGGCGATCATTCACAGCGTCCTGCTGGTGGGCTGGAGCACACTGTGGCTGGCCTGCGGCCTGATCATCATCGCCGCCGTCGACGTGCCGGTGCAGCTCTGGGAAGCGCACAAGAAACTGCTGATGACCAAGCAGGAAGTGCGCGACGAACACAAGGACCAGGAAGGTCGCCCAGAGGTCAAGCAACGCATCCGCCAGACCCAGCGGGAAATGTCCCAGCGGCGCATGATGGCGGCGATTCCCGAAGCCGACGTGGTCATTACCAACCCGACCCACTATGCCGTCGCGCTCAAATACGACTCGGAGAAGGGCGGCGCGCCGGTGCTGCTGGCCAAGGGCAGCGACTTCATCGCCCTGAAAATCCGCGAAATCGCAGTGGCCAACAACGTCATGCTGCTTGAATCGCCTGCGTTGGCGCGCTCGATCTATTACTCAACTGAGCTTGAGCAGGAAATTCCTGGCGGGCTGTATCTGGCAGTGGCGCAGGTATTGGCCTACGTCTACCAGATCCGCCAGCACCAGGCAGGCAAGGGCAAACGGCCGGATCCGTTGAAGGATGATTTGCCGATTCCGCCGGATTTGCGTCGGGATTCTTGACCGGACTGTACGAAACAAAAAAACGCCGTCCCGATTGTATGGGGCGGCGTTTTTTTGCCTGAAGATGCGTTGTCTTTGTTTATAACCGCCGTACATGAATGTAGTCGATGTGGAAGTCATTTCCACCGTTTGCTCCGCCATACCCTCCCCGATCTTCATGATTCGATATGTAAATTGTGTAGGGCCCACTTACCGGTACTCTGAACGGAGCAGTTTGCTCGTAATAGGCGCCATTGCGAGGAACAACAAACAGTCCCAAAATCGCCAGGCCGCTGGAGGTACTGACGCTGATCCTCGGTGGTTGGTTATCGGGCTGGGGGCTAACATTGGCTATTCGATAGCTAAAGCTGTAAGTTCTTGCTGCATCGAATTGAAACGTCTGGCTCAATAAAACCCCTGAGTTGCCCGCGACGTCATAAGTGTAGTTTTCATAATAACCGTTGAGAATTCGGGCTGTTCTCGAGGCTGATCCAAACGCCCAGTTTCCCGCATTGCCATTGAAGTCGGTAATCGAATCTCTCCAAGTATCAACAGCTACAGTCACAGTCCATGTGGCTGATTCAGCTTCCTGCCCATATAAAGCCCTGGCTTTGAAAACATGTAGACCCAGGCCCAGCCCGGATAAAAGCACCTGCCAGACGCCGGTCGTCTCATCGGCGGTGGGTTGGCCTTTGGGCGTAATACCATCCAGTATTTCAACTTTTTGGCCAGCTGCTGCTGTACCGCTCAACGTTACGGAAGTTTCGAAAGTAGACCCATTGCTGGCAATTGCAGTCCCGCTTGGGAAGCCTCTAGCGGAGGTCAGTGTGGGCGCCGGGGCTGCTACCGCTGTCAGATTGCGTACGTTTGAATAAACCGGGGTAGGGTGGTAAAGCGATTTAGCATACAAGCGGTGACCGCCGACTGTGATGGTGATGGTGTGCTGCCAAGCCCCATCGATTGAACTAGCGGTTACTTTGCCTTTCGACACTGCGCTCGGACCGCTACCATCGAAAATCTCGACTTCCCTGCCTTTGCTGGCGGTGCCCTTGAGGATTAACTTGGTGCTGATAGTGCTGGCACCTTCAGGCACTTCGTTATTGTTCGAGTCCAATACGTTGGTGAGGGTAGGGGCCGGCAAATTCTCCTTAAGACGAATGTTCAGCGTCTCATTCGGCGATTCGCCAAAGTTCCCCAATTGGTCCGTCACCTCGAAATTGGCATTGATCTCGCCGTCAATAAAGTTTTCAAAGTCATCGGTATACAGCGTTACGCTCACTGGCGCCGAGGGATCGGTGACCTCCATCATGAATGTTGCATTGCCTAGTTGTAATTGCACCTGGTCGAAGGGTTCTTTAGTGGTGTAGCTCATTTCGAACGTTACGCCCCTCTTGGCCAGTTCAGCGGTAACACCATAAGCGATTACCTCCGATGGAATAATCAGCTTGAAGTTGGCGTGGGGGTGCAGATGGTAGAGCACGTGCAAGATATCCGATGACTCCTCATTGCCGCTTAACCGTTTAACTACGTAATGCAGTTTGTTAATGCCGTTTATGAACTTGGCTTTCGGAGCGTTCAGCGCGACTCGCTTATTTTCCTCGCCGGGCTCGATAACGGCGCTGTATACGGGGGTTTTCCCTGCATTAATAAATAATTCGACTGATTCATATTCAGCTAGCGTCGCCACGCCTCGGTTTAGCAATAAAGTCCACGGATCAACCACACACCGCACGCTTTCCGGTGTCCCGGTGAAAAGGCGTCTCGGAACACCGCCATGAGCAAGACCGGAGGGTTTCACCGGGGTCACCCAGCCAGGTATGAATACCGGGACCAGTTTTAAAACTTCAATCACCTCGTCGGATTGGATATCGATAGTTGATTCAGTGTCCATGACGCGCTCCTGGCCCTTGAGAGGCAGGCAAATGGGTGAAGCGCTATCACATACTCGTCTGTGAATTTTGCCCACTGTCATATCTGACAGGTAAATGCGTGTTTCAGACAAGCGGTCAGAGCCTCGTCGCGGGATTTGACACGAAGCGTCTCGGGCTGCTGGCGCAAGGGCAGCGAGTTCATCGCCCTGTAATTCCGCGAAATCGCTTTGGCCAACAAATTCATGCAGCTTGAGATGCCGGATTTTGCGTCGGGATTCCTGAGTTGCTGCGCGGCCATTGGTCTGAGGCCTCCCTTTACTGTCAACTCTGACAGGTGCCCTCTCCGTGATTTTGCAGTTTGATGCAAGGTGCTGCCGCGCACTGGCGCGTCAGTCGAGCGAGTGCAAGGGAGCGCGACCATGAAAGGTATTTTCAGCAGCTACGATGAAAAAACCGGCACAGGCACCATCACGCCGAAGCCCTCGGGACGATGCCTGTCCTTTGCCGAAGCCACGGGTTTTTTTCTGACGGCCAAAGAGTACCGGTTCAGCGTTCCATTGGCTGAGGCCTTGCAGGCGAAGATCAAAGTGGGCGGCGAGGTCGAGTTCGAATTGCCCAAGAGCAAGAATGGAAAAGTAAAAATCCTCCGGTATTGAGCAATTGATCGCAGAGCTGCTGAACGGGGCGGCGGTTCTTTATGATCGTTCCCACGCGCAGCAAAGGAATGCAGCCCGGGACGCTCCGCGTCCCTTCCAAAGCCGAACGCAAAGCGTCCGTTGAGGCATTCCCACGCAGGAGCGTGGGAACGATCATCGCGTGTTGCTACTGCGGCAACTCCAGATTATCCAGCACCCGATTCACCGCCAATTCCCCGAGCATGATCAGCTGCGCAATCCCCATCAGCGTTCGGCGTTGCGATGGCTTGACCAGTCCGGCGAATTCCTGGGCGATGGTTTTGGCCGAGGCGAGGGTTTCGCAGGCGTTGGCCA
>NZ_RCOD01000090.1:0-55051 GCF_004307505.1 Pseudomonas sp. Sample_11 | reverse complement strand
ACGAAGGTGAAGTCCAGCGGGTAGAAGAACACCAGGCCGTATTTGCCTTTGATGGCCGAGGACAGGGTGAAGCTGTCAACGATCTCGCCATTGCCGAGTACGGCCGGGACGGTGAAGTCTGGGGCTTGTTTGCCTACGAGTACGCTCATTGATATCTCCTGGTGTAGAAACTTGAAGTTCAGGGTCCGGGCCAGCCTGTCACCCTCAGGCGACAGCCCTGTGACACGAACCCTCTTCGCAAGGGACGACCATCATACACTGCGTGTTTGGCCTGTCCGTAACGGATTTTCCCTGTTCGGTTATCCACTGCGTATTCATGGGGTCAGACGCGCATTTGGAAAATACCGTTCGTCAGTCGCTGGGAAATTGGCTGCGAAGCGTTCCGAAAGCACTTTGACAATCATTCTCGTTAACATTAAGATCCATCGCAATTGAGTCACAACCAGCGACGGTTCTTACTTATGTATGTTTGCCTCTGCACTGGCGTCACCGACGGACAGATCCGCGAAGCGATCTATGAAGGTTGCTGCAGCTACAAAGAAGTTCGCCAGACCACCGGCGTCGCCAGCCAGTGTGGCAAATGCGCCTGCCTTGCCAAGGAAGTGGTGCGCGAAACCCTGACCAAGCTGCAAACCGCCCAGGCCGCGATCCCTTACCCGGTAGAATTTACTGCTGCGTAAATGCCCCATTTCAAAGAACCGGACTAGATGTCCGGTTTTTTTATGCCTGAAAATCAATTGCTTAGCGTCCAGACGCGGAACACAAACATTCTTATTCCGATTAATTTTCATTTATTATTCAATAACTTAGGTTTGACACTTATAACTGCCAAGCTCAAACTCCGCTTTATATACGGTTAATACAGGGCAGGACTCCGATCATGAAAGGCGACATTACAGTCATCCAGCATCTCAACAAGATCCTCGCCAATGAGCTGGTCGCGATCAATCAGTACTTCCTGCATGCGCGCATGTATGAAGATTGGGGTCTGAACAAGCTCGGCAAGCACGAATACCACGAATCCATCGACGAGATGAAACACGCGGACAAGCTGATCAAGCGCATCCTGTTCCTTGAAGGCCTGCCGAACGTCCAGGACCTGGGCAAGCTGCACATCGGCGAACACACCCGCGAGATGCTCGAATGCGACCTGCGCATCGAAAAGACCGGCCACGCCGATCTGAAAGCCGCCATCGCCCATTGCGAAACCGTTGGCGACTTCGGCAGCCGTGAACTGCTCGAAGACATTCTCGAGTCGGAAGAAGAACACATCGACTGGCTGGAAACCCAGCTCGGCCTGATCGACAAGATCGGCCTGGAAAACTATCTGCAGTCGCAGATGGGCGAAGAGTAGGAGCTGTCGAGTGAAACGAGGCTGCGATCTTTATCGATTTCAGCCTTGATACTCAGTCAACTCGTATAACCAACAAAAAGCCCCGCCCTCTTTCGAGGTGCGGGGCTTTTTGCTGGCCGAAGATCAAAAGATCGCAGCCTCGTTTCACTCGACAGCTCCTACAGGAGACGCGTCGTCGAGCGAAACTCTATGAACGTAGAATCAGGCTTCGGACTTGTTCGCCGCTGCCGCTTCCACAGCCGCCTTGATGGTGCTTTGCAGCGAACCGTCTGCAGCCATCTCGGTCATGATGTCGCTGCCGCCGACCAACTCACCGCCGACCCACAGTTGCGGGAAAGTCGGCCAGTTGGCGTACTTCGGCAGGTTGGCGCGGATTTCCGGGTTCTGCAGGATGTCCACGTACG
The DNA here is from genome assembly GCF_004307505.1 of Pseudomonas sp. Sample_11. Lineage (NCBI taxonomy): Bacteria > Pseudomonadati > Pseudomonadota > Gammaproteobacteria > Pseudomonadales > Pseudomonadaceae > Pseudomonas > Pseudomonas sp. Sample_11. The sequence continues at coordinate 53,293 of NZ_RCOD01000090.1, read as the reverse complement.
CGAACTTTTCACCACAGGCCATCACAGCCTGCGCAGCCTTTGCGGAAAAGCCGCACTGCGGGGCATTCGGCGAGCCTTTCATGTAAAGCAGAATGGTGTTGTTGGCAATCTGCTCTTTAATCGTTTCGATGATATCCATGGAGCACCTCGGCTGAACTTTCCGACTCAGAGGTCGGCACGGTGGCGCATTGTAACGGAATCCCGAGCGCCATGCTCGGTCTCCCCGACAGACCCGCTCAAGCCGCCGCCACGGTCACCGGCACACCGTTCAACGCCGCGTTGCCCGACAGTTCGTCAAGCTGACACTCGTCGGTCAGGTCGTTGGCGCTCGATCCCGGCTGGCCGCTGGCGATCGCCATCTGCACGCCCGGGCGCGCATGGCCCCAGCCGTGCGGCAGGCTGACCACGCCTTTCATCATGTCGAGACTGGCGAGCACTTCCACCTCGATCTGGCCGACCCGCGAACTCACCCGAACCCGTTGCCCATCAGCCAGACCACGGCTGGCCAGGTCATCCGGGTGCATCAGCAACTGATGCCGTGGCTTGCCTTTCACCAGCCGATGAAAATTGTGCATCCACGAATTGTTGCTGCGTACATGGCGGCGACCGATCATCAACAATTCATCGGCTGCCGGCGCCTGCAACGCGGCAAAGCGTGCGAGGTCGGCGAGAATTTCCGGCGGTGCAGCCTGGATACGCTGATTCGGCGTTTTCAGACGTGACGCCAGATTCGGCTTCAGCGCCCCCAGATCAATACCGTGCGGATGATCGAACAGCGTCGCCAGCGACAGCTTGTGCTCGGACGCATCGCCGTAGCGGCCCATGCGCAGGCCCATGTCGATCATCTTCGCCGGCGGCATCGTCGGTTTCAGTTCTTTACCGGTTTTCTCGGCGAAGGCCTTGGCCAGCCCGACGAAGATCTCCCAATCATGCAAAGCCCCCTCGGGCTTGCCGAGGATGGCGCGATTGAAGCGGGTCACGTTACGCACCGCGAACAGGTTGAAAGTGGTGTCGTAGTGGTCGTTTTCCAGCGCCGAGGTCGACGGCAGGATCAGATCGGCATAGCGCGTGGTTTCGTTGATGTACAGGTCGATGCTGAGCATGAAGTCGAGGCCGTCCAGCGCCTGCTCCAACTGCCGGCCGTTGGGTGTCGACAACACCGGGTTGCCGGCCACGGTGATCAGCGCGCGGATCTGCCCCTCGCCCTCCGTGAGCATCTCTTCGGCCAGTGCCGAGACCGGCAACTCGCCGCCGTATTCCGGACGACCGGAAACCCGGCTCTGCCATTTGTTGAAATGCCCGCCCGAGGTCGACGCCACCAGATCCACCGCCGGCTCGGTGCAAAGAGCACCGCCAACGCGGTCGAGGTTGTCGGTGACCAGATTGATCAACTGCACCACCCAGTGACAGAGGGTGCCGAAGGCCTGGGTCGAGACGCCCATACGCCCATAGCAGACGGCACTCGGTGCGGCAGCGAAGTCGCGCGCCAGTTGGCGGATCTGTTCGGCAGGCACCGCGCAGAGCGGGCTCATCGCTTCGGCGCTGAATTCAGCCGCGGCGTTTCGCACTTCGTCGAGGCCATCGACCGGCAAATGGCTGTCGCGGGTCAGGCCTTCGCTGAACAGCGTATTGAGCATGCCGAACAGCAACGCCGCATCGCCGCCCGGGCGGACGAACACGTGCTGATCGGCCATCGCTGCGGTTTCGCTGCGGCGCGGATCGACTACCACCACTTTGCCGCCGCGCGACTGAATCGCCTTCAGGCGCTTCTCGACGTCCGGCACGGTCATGATGCTGCCGTTGGACGCCAGCGGATTGCCGCCGAGGATCAGCATGAAATCGGTGTGATCGATGTCCGGAATCGGCAATAGCAAACCGTGGCCATACATCAGATAGCTGCTGAGGTGGTGCGGCAGTTGATCGACCGACGTTGCCGAGTAGCGATTGCGGGTTTTCAGCAACCCCAGGAAGTAATTGCTGTGGGTCATCAGGCCGTAGTTGTGCACGCTCGGATTGCCCTGATACACCGCAACGGCGTTCTGCCCGTGACGTTCCTGGATCGCCGCCAGTTTCTCGGCCACCAGCGCAAACGCCTCATCCCATTCGATCGGCAGCCATTCGCTGCCGACGCGGCGCATCGGCTGACGCAGGCGATCGGGATCGTTCTGAATATCTTGCAGGGCCACGGCTTTCGGGCAGATATGGCCGCGGCTGAAGGTGTCGAGGGCATCACCCTTGATCGAGGTGATCGCGACGTTGCCATCGGTTTCCGTGGTTTCGATGGTCAGCCCGCAAATGGCTTCGCACAGGTGGCATGCACGGTGGTGAAGAGTCTTGGTCATGGCCAGTCTCTGTCTTGTTCGGGAGCAGGCAATCACGCCCGCGGGAACAAAACTATGGCCCGTGCGCAGAGACGGCGCCAGCGACGTTCGTCTTGTGAATCGACGGTTATCAGGACAGCCGATGAATCGCCGCGATCAGTTCGGCGGCAACTGCGGCGGTGCCGCCAGCTGGATTTCCTGGATGGTTTCGATCTGCTCGTGGGCGACATGTACGCCGGTGAGCTCGCCGATCAACCGCCAGTGCTCATCAAGCCCGGCGCTGATGGTGGCCATGCGATCGATCATGTGTCGACCGGCGGATTTGACCACTTCGTCGTCACTGCGCAGCAACTCGAAAGACATCGAGGTGACGGACGCGGTGAGATGGGTCAGGGAGCGAGCCGTGTGGCCCAGCAGTTCCATTAACAGTTGTTCTTTCGATTCCATGCGGAGGCTTCCTGCGTCGCTCGAAACTTATTTATAACCCAGCACTTTGCTTTAGCAAATGTTTCAGTCTGAACATCCGACCAAGCGAATCGGTGGCGCCGCGTTCGTAAACCGACCAGGACCGCTGCGTTGCCGTCGCGGCGCATTGCCAAGCGCGACGGCGCCAGTGTACAAAGAGGCTCACCGCTGTACTGAATCCGGCTTCAACATGCGTGATCGAAATGCTCGGTCCGCGCTCCGAATCCCGCTGAAAAAGTACCCTATTGGCATAACGCGACATTTAGTGTCAATATCGCGCCTTCCCCTATTTCGTCGCCCCGTGCGGCTTACGCCGCAGGTCTCGCCCGTTGTTCCGTTAAACAAGGCTTTGAGCATCTGCGGTCTGTAGCAAAAAGGTAGTCAATGATGAGCGCAAGGCACTTTCTCTCCCTGATGGATTGCACGCCCGAAGAGCTGGTCAGCGTGATCCGTCGAGGCGTTGAGCTCAAGGACCTGCGTAACCGCGGCGTACTGTTCGAGCCTCTGAAAAACCGCGTGCTGGGGATGATCTTCGAAAAATCCTCGACCCGCACCCGGATCTCCTTCGAGGCCGGCATGATCCAGCTCGGCGGCCAGGCGATTTTCCTGTCCCCGCGCGATACCCAACTGGGCCGTGGCGAGCCGATCAGCGATTGCGCCATCGTCATGTCGAGCATGCTCGATGCGGTGATGATCCGTACCTTCGCCCATAGCACCCTCACCGAATTCGCCGCCAACTCGCGCGTGCCGGTGATCAACGGCCTGTCCGATGATCTGCACCCGTGCCAGTTGCTCGCCGACATGCAGACCTTCCTCGAACACCGTGGCTCGATCCAGGGCAAGACCGTGGCCTGGATCGGTGACGGCAACAACATGTGCAACAGCTATATAGAAGCGGCGATCCAGTTCGACTTCCAGCTGCGCGTTGCCTGCCCGGAGGGCTACGAGCCGAACCCGGAATTCGTCGCCCAGGCTGGTGATCGCGTGACCATCGTCCGCGATCCGCAAGACGCCGTGCGTGGCGCGCATCTGGTCAGCACCGACGTCTGGACTTCGATGGGTCAGGAAGAGGAAACTGCCAAGCGCCTCAAGCTGTTCGCGCCGTTCCAGGTCAACCGTGCCTTGCTCGACCTCGCTGCCGAGGACGTGCTGTTCATGCACTGCCTGCCGGCGCACCGTGGCGAAGAAATCAGTCTCGACCTGCTCGATGACCCGCGCTCCGTCGCCTGGGATCAGGCAGAAAACCGTCTCCACGCACAGAAGGCCCTGCTCGAGTTCCTCGTCGAACCGGCATATCACCACGCATGAGCCATGAATTACTGCTGAACCTGCGCAACCTCGCTTGCGGCTATCAAGATCAACGCGTAGTGCAGAACCTCAATCTGCACCTCAACGCCGGCGACATCGGCTGCCTGCTCGGCTCGTCCGGTTGCGGCAAGACCACCACCCTGCGCGCCATCGCCGGTTTCGAACCGGTGCACGAAGGCGAAATCACCCTCGGTGGCGAAACCCTCTCCAGCGCCGGTTTCACCCTGGCGCCGGAGAAACGCCGGATCGGCATGGTGTTTCAGGACTACGCGCTGTTCCCGCACCTGAGCGTGGCCGACAACATCGCCTTCGGCATTCGCAAGCACCCGAACAAGGCGCGCGTGGTCGAAGAGCTGCTGGAACTGGTCAACCTGAAAAACCTCGGCAAGCGCTTCCCCCACGAGCTGTCCGGCGGCCAGCAACAGCGGGTCGCCCTCGCCCGCGCCCTGGCGCCGGAACCGCAGCTGTTGCTGCTCGACGAGCCGTTCTCCAACCTAGATGGCGAACTGCGCCGCAAGCTCAGCCATGAGGTGCGCGACATCCTCAAGGCCCGTGGTACCAGCGCGATTCTGGTCACCCACGATCAGGAAGAAGCCTTTGCCGTCAGCGATCACGTTGGCGTATTCAAGGAAGGTCGGCTGGAACAGTGGGACACGCCCTACAACCTCTACCACGAACCGGCGACGCCTTATGTCGCCAGTTTCATCGGTCAGGGTTATTTCATTCGCGGCCAACTCGTCAGTCCGGAGTCGGTGCAGACCGAACTCGGTGAACTGCGCGGCAATCGCGCCTACACCTGGCCGATTGGCGGCGCGGTGGATGTGCTGTTGCGTCCGGATGACATTGTTTATGCACCGGACAGCGCATTGCAGGCGCAGATCGTCGGCAAGACATTCCTCGGCGCGGCGACCTTGTATCGCCTGCAACTGCCGACCGGTGCACAACTGGAATCGATCTTTCCGAGCCATGCCGATCACCTGGTTGGCGCGCAGGTCGGGATTCGCGTAGCGGCGGATCACCTGGTGCTGTTCCAGGCTTCGGGGAGCACTGCGGCACAGATTCCGGCGGTGGAAAACGGCGTCCGTCGATTCAGCACCAGCCTCTGATCGAACACCATTCCCGTGTAGGAGCTGCCGGAGGCTGCGATCTTTTGACTTTAAAGATCAAGATCAAAAGATCGCAGCCTTCGGCAGCTCCTACGGGAAGGATTGCGATCAGCTCAGATGAAGGGTACCGCTGGCCACCAGCGTCGCATTGCCGCCAATCTTCACCCGCTCACCTTCCAGCCGACAGAACAACTCCCCGCCCCGCGCCGAGCGCTGGCACGCGGTCAGGTTCGATTTGCCCAGACGTTTGGCCCAGTACGGAATCAGGCTGCAATGGGTCGAGCCGGTCACCGGGTCTTCATTGATACCGATGGCCGGGGCGAAATAGCGCGAGACGAAGTCATGCTGGTTGCCATGCGCGGTGACGATTGCGCCCAGCCATGGCAGTTTCGCCAGCGCCGCCATGTCCGGTTGGCAGTCGAGCACGGCCTGTTCCGAGTCCAGCACCACGAACAGCTCGTTGGAGCCGAGCACATCAACCGCCTCGACACCGAGCGCCCGCTCGACATCCAGCGTCACGCCGATTTCCGACGGCACGATCGTCGGGAAATCCAGCCACAAGCGGTCGCCTTCGCGGCTGACACTCAACGGCCCGGACTTGCAGGTGAAGTCGATGCGCTCGGCACTTTCCTTATAGATTTCGAACAGTACAAACGCGCTGGCCAACGTCGCATGCCCGCACAGCGGCACTTCGGTGGTCGGGGTGAACCAGCGGATATGCCAGGCCTGGCCTTCGCGCACCAGAAACGCAGTCTCCGCCAGGTTGTGTTCGGCGGCGATCTTCTGCATCAAGTCATCGGCCAGCCAGCTGTCGAGCCGATAGACCATCGCCGGGTTGCCACTGAACGGCCGATCACTGAACGCGTCGACCTGATGAAACGCAAGCTGCATGATTTTCTCCCTGAATTGGTCGACCGAGCATGCAACGGCGGGCCGGATCAGTGCCAGTGACAGAAGCGCAATTTTTTCTTCATACAGCCGGCGCGACTATTACGCCCGGCCGATATCGGCGAACTGCGCCTGGGTGTGCTCGGCCAGCACCGCAGGCGCCAGTTCCACTTCCAGTCCTCGCCGCCCGGCGCTCACATAGATAGTCGCAAACTCCTGAGCGGAATTGTCGATGAAGGTGCGCAGGCGTTTCTTCTGCCCGAGCGGGCTGATGCCGCCCAACAGGTAGCCAGTGGAGCGTTGCGCGGCGGCGGGATCAGCCATTTCGGCTTTCTTCACTCCAGCAGCATGGGCCAGGCCCTTGAGGTCGAGCGTTCCGACGACCGGCACTACGGCCACCAGAAGTTCGCCTTTTTCACTGGCGGCCAGTAGGGTTTTGAACACTTGCGCCGGTGCGAGCCCGAGCTTCTCTGCTGCCTCCAGCCCGTAGGACGCGGCCTTCGGATCATGTTCGTAACTGTGCACGCGATGTTCGGCACGAACTTTTTTCAACAAGTCCAACGCTGGGGTCATGGCAGCTCCGGGTTCGGCAGTCTTTGAAAAAACCTGCGGCGGATTCTAGGTCATCGTTGGGCAAAAGGCTCTATTCCAGGCCGCGAATCCCGTGGCTTCGCGCTGCATTCAAGCTCATCGCGGCGCAGATCATTCACGCGGCGAATAGTTTTATTGTGACCGACGGTTCACTTTCGACCTTTGACAGGTTTGTTTCTTGTCTATATTTTTTCGAATCTGAATAATGTAAGAATCATGCTCCGCGCAGTACCCAGCAGTAACCCGGGAACCGAATGGGGATTCCGACCCGGTGAAGATCGCGCCCTGCTCCGTTGGCAAGGCGCTACACAAGAAAAAGAACCGAGGTTTTCAATGACAGCTGCTTTACCGCAACCATCGCTTTCCGGCCAATGCATGGCCGAATTCCTGGGCACCGCCCTTCTGATCTTCTTCGGCACCGGTTGTGTCGCCGCGCTCAAAGTCGCGGGCGCCAGCTTCGGCCTGTGGGAAATCAGCATCATCTGGGGCGTCGGCGTGAGCATGGCGATCTACCTCACCGCCGGGGTTTCCGGCGCGCACCTGAACCCGGCCGTGAGCATCGCTCTGGCAATCTTCGCTGACTTCGAAAAGCGCAAACTGCCGTTCTACATCCTTTCGCAAATTGCCGGCGCCTTCTGCGGCGCATTGCTGGTCTACACGCTCTACAGCAATCTGTTCTTCGATTACGAACAAACCCACCAGATGGTTCGTGGCTCGGCCGCCAGCCTGGAATTGGCGTCGGTGTTCTCGACCTACCCGAACCCGGTACTGTCGACGGCCCAGGCCTTTCTGGTCGAGATGATCATCACCGCGATCCTGATGGGCGTGATCATGGCCCTGACCGATGACAACAACGGCCTGCCACGCGGCCCGATGGCGCCGCTGCTGATCGGTTTGCTGATCGCCGTGATCGGCAGTGCGATGGGTCCGCTGACCGGTTTCGCCATGAACCCTGCGCGTGACTTCGGTCCGAAACTGATGACTTTCTTTACCGGTTGGGGTGAAATTTCCTTCACTGGCGGCCGAGATATTCCGTATTTCCTGATTCCGATTTTTGCACCGATTGTCGGTGCCTGCCTCGGCGCTGCCGGGTATCGCGGGCTGATTGCCCGTCACCTGACCGGCGCCACACCTGCTACAAAGGATGCAGAACCGGCCATTGACGGCAAACCAAGAACTTCTTGAAACAGTCGGCGCCGGCTCCTGCCCATCCGAGCCTGCGCCACGGCCCACTCTCGTTTTTTTCGTCCAAGGCAATCGACATGACCGACATTCAGAACAAGAACTACATCATTGCCCTTGATCAGGGTACGACCAGCTCGCGCGCGATCATCTTCGACCGCGACGCGAACGTGGTCTGCACCGCGCAGCGCGAATTCGTTCAGCACTATCCGCAGGCCGGTTGGGTCGAGCATGACCCGATGGAAATTTTCGCCACCCAGAGCGCGGTGATGGTTGAGGCGCTGGCCCAGGCCGGCCTGCATCACGACCAGGTCGCCGCCATCGGTATCACCAATCAGCGTGAAACCACCGTGGTCTGGGACAAGACCACTGGCCGTCCCGTGTATAACGCGATCGTCTGGCAGTGCCGCCGCAGCACCGAGATCTGCCAGCAGCTCAAGCGCGATGGTCACGAAGACTACATCCGCGACACCACCGGCCTGGTCACCGACCCGTACTTCTCCGGCACCAAACTGAAGTGGATCCTCGACAACGTCGAAGGCAGCCGTGAGCGCGCGCGCAACGGCGAGTTGCTGTTCGGCACCGTCGATAGCTGGCTGATCTGGAAATTCACCGGCGGCAAGGTGCACGTCACCGACTACACCAACGCCTCGCGCACCATGCTCTTCAACATTCACTCGCTGGAGTGGGATTCGAAGATGCTGGAGATCCTCGACATCCCCCGCGAGATGCTCCCGGAAGTCAAAGCCTCCTCGGAAATCTACGGTCGTACCAAGAGCGGCATCGCCATCGGCGGTATCGCCGGCGACCAGCAGGCAGCACTGTTCGGCCAGATGTGTGTGGAGCCGGGCCAAGCGAAAAACACCTACGGCACCGGTTGCTTCCTGCTGATGAACACCGGCGACAAAGCAGTGAAATCCCAGCACGGCATGCTCACCACCATCGCCTGCGGCCCACGCGGCGAAGTGGCTTATGCTCTGGAAGGCGCCGTGTTCAACGGCGGTTCGACCGTGCAATGGCTGCGCGATGAACTGAAAATCGTCAACGACGCCCACGACACCGAATACTTTGCCAACAAGGTCAAGGACAGCAACGGCGTGTATCTGGTGCCGGCGTTTACCGGTCTCGGCGCACCGTACTGGGACCCGTATGCCCGTGGCGCGCTGTTCGGCCTGACGCGTGGCGTACGTGTGGATCACATCATCCGCGCCGCGCTGGAATCGATCGCCTACCAGACCCGCGACGTACTCGACGCCATGCAACAGGACTCCGGCGAACGCCTCAAGGCCCTGCGTGTGGACGGCGGCGCGGTGGCGAACAACTTCCTCATGCAGTTCCAGGCCGACATCCTCGGCACTCAGGTGGAGCGCCCGCAAATGCGCGAAACTACCGCACTCGGCGCTGCCTATCTGGCCGGTCTGGCCTGCGGTTTCTGGGGCAGCCTGGAAGAACTGCGCGGCAAAGCAGTGATCGAGCGCGAGTTCGAACCGAGCCTTGACGAAACCGAGAAAGAGAAACTCTACAAAGGCTGGAAGAAAGCCGTCAGCCGCACCCGTGACTGGGCGCGCGAGGACGCTGAATAAGCCAGCCTTGAGTTGCACATAGGTATCTAACTGGTCGGGAGCGGATTCCTGCGGCATCATGGGCAAATTTTGCACGGCAGCCCAAAGGAAGCCCCATGAATCTGCCTCCCCGTCAGCAGCAAATCCTCGAGCTGGTCCGCGAACGCGGCTATGTGAGCATCGAGGAAATGGCCACGCTGTTCGTTGTCACCCCGCAAACCATCCGCCGCGACATCAATCAGCTCGCGGAAGCCAATCTGCTGCGTCGCTACCACGGTGGCGCCGCGTACGATTCCAGTGTCGAAAACACCGCGTATGCGATGCGCGCCGATCAGATGCGCGACGAAAAGCAACGCATCGGCGAAGCCATCGCCGCACAAATCCCCGATCACGCCTCGCTGTTCATCAATATCGGTACCACCACCGAATCGATCGCCCGCGCCCTGCTCAATCACAGTCACCTGAAAATCATCACCAACAACCTGCACGTCGCCTCGATGCTCAGCGCCAAGGATGATTTCGATGTGCTGCTGACCGGCGGCAATGTGAGGCGGGACGGCGGTGTGGTCGGTCAGGCGAGTGTGGATTTCATCAATCAGTTCAAGGTCGATTTCGCCTTGGTCGGGATCAGCGGCATCGATGAGGACGGCAGCCTGCTCGACTTCGATTATCAGGAAGTTCGCGTTTCCCAAGCGATTATTGCCAATGCGCGGCAGGTGATTCTGGCGGCGGACTCGAGCAAGTTCGGGCGTAACGCGATGATTCGACTGGGGCCGATCAGCCTGATCGATTGCCTGGTCACCGATCAGCAGCCGGTACCGGCGCTGGCGCAGTTGTTGAGTCAGCACAAGATTCGGCTGGAAGTCGTTTAACGCTTCCAGGCATCAAAAGATCGCAGCCTTCGGCAGCTCCTACATCTGGAATGCATTCCTCCTGTAGGAGCTGCCGAAGGCTGCGATCTTTTGCTTTTAATGTTCGGATATTTTCCTTTCTCGGCCCTTCGATGAGTTTTTTCAATCGAACGCGACTGGCTGTGCGCGTGTTTATGGGCTACCATTTTCGCAAATGAACATTAATGTTCGATTTCCAAGACATAAAACCAAAAGAACCGAGGCCAGCCGATGTCCACCTCTACCTTGCGTACGCCCCCTCTCTCCGAGATCTATGACGTTGCCGTGATTGGCGGCGGGATCAACGGCGTAGGGATCGCAGCGGATGCCGCCGGTCGCGGTCTTTCGGTGTTCCTTTGCGAAAAAGACGACTTGGCCAGCCACACCTCCTCGGCCAGCAGCAAGCTGATCCACGGTGGCCTGCGCTACCTGGAACATTACGAATTCCGTCTGGTGCGCGAAGCGCTGGCCGAGCGCGAAGTGCTGCTGGCGAAAGCGCCGCACATCGTCAAACCGATGCGTTTCGTCCTGCCGCACCGCCCGCACCTGCGTCCAGCGTGGATGATTCGTGCCGGCCTGTTCCTTTACGACAACCTCGGCAAGCGCGAAAAATTGCCGGGTTCGAAAAGCCTGAAGTTCGGCGCCGACAGCGCGCTGAAAAGCGAAATCAAGAAAGGCTTCGAATACTCCGACTGCTGGGTCGATGACGCCCGCCTCGTGGTCCTGAACGCCATGGCCGCCCGGGAAAAAGGTGCGCATGTGCACACCCAGACCCGCTGCGTCAGTGCCCGCCGCACAAAAGGTTTGTGGCATCTGCATCTGGAGCGCGCCGACGGCAGCCTGTTTTCGATCACCGCCAAAGCCCTGGTCAACGCCGCCGGTCCGTGGGTGGCGAAGTTCATCCGTGACGACCTGAAGATGGAATCGCCGTACGGCATTCGCCTGATCCAGGGCAGCCACATCATCGTGCCGAAACTGTACGAAGGCGAACATGCGCACATTCTGCAAAACGAAGATCAGCGCATCGTTTTCACCATTCCGTACCTGAACCACTTCACCCTGATCGGCACCACCGACCGCGAGTACACCGGCGACCCGGCGAAAGTGGCGATCACCGAAGGCGAAACCGATTACGTGCTGAAAGTGGTCAACGCCCACTTCAAGAAGCAGCTCAGCCGCGAAGACATCCTGCACAGTTACTCGGGCGTTCGGCCGCTGTGCAACGACGAATCCGACAACCCGTCGGCAGTGACCCGCGATTACACTCTGGCGCTGTCGGGCAGTGCCGAAGAAGCGCCGTTGCTGTCGGTGTTCGGTGGCAAGCTCACCACTTACCGCAAGCTCGCCGAGTCGGCGATGGCGCAGTTGATGCCGTTCTTCACCCAGATGCGCCCGAGCTGGACCGCGACCGCCACCCTGCCCGGCGGCGAAGACATGACCACGCCAGAGGCGCTGAGCGCGCGAATTCGCGACAAATTCGATTTCGTCCCGACCGAAATCGCCCGGCGCTGGGCCGTCACCTACGGCAGCCGCACCTGGCGCATGCTCGAAGGCGTGGAAAGCCTGGCCGACATGGGTGAGCACATCGGCGGCGGGCTCTACACCCGCGAAGTCGATTATTTGTGCAGCGAAGAGTGGGCCACTACGGCGCACGACATCCTGTGGCGCCGCACCAAGCTTGGCTTGTTCACCACGGCGGAGGAGCAGCAGAAGCTCGCGACGTATCTGGGCAAGGTTGAGCAGAATCGGAAGATCGAAGCGGCTTGATCTCACCGTTCAAATGAAAGCCCCTGAATCGAGAGATTCAGGGGCTTTTTGTTATGTGGACTTTGTTGAACCTGATTGGGGCAGTTGGATCTTTTCCCCCTCACCCCAGCCCTCTCCCCCAGGGGGGAGAGGGGGAAGGGAGCCGATCTCCGTGGATTCCAAAATCCAAGGTCGACTCGGTATCTCACGTCGCCGTAACTCGACCATCCACCGCAGTCAGTCCCCTCTCCCTCTGGGAGAGGGTTAGGGTGAGGGGCTTTTGATCGTTCGGTTTTCCGAACGCGACTCCACAGTCGATTCGGTTAACCGGATCATACCTTCATAAAATTACCGCCATAAAACTTTAATAACGTTATAAAACAATCGCTTAACGGACTTCGACTGCTCTGGCACGAGTCATGCTCTACACTCTCTCGACGAATGCCTGCTGTGCCGACACTTCAGGAGCCGTCAGGCATTCGAAGCACAAAAAGGGCCGACAAACTGGCTCCATAAAAAAAACAATGTCGAGGAAAATTTGATGCGCATCGTTCCCCATATCCTGGGCGCAGCCATTGCTGCCGCTCTGATCAGCACGCCAGTTTTCGCCGCCGAGCTCACCGGCACCCTGAAGAAAATCAAAGAGTCCGGTGTCATCACCCTGGGCCACCGTGACGCCTCCATTCCGTTCTCCTACATCGCTGATGCATCCGGCAAACCGGTCGGCTACTCGCACGACATCCAGCTGGCCATCGTCGAAGCGATCAAGAAAGACCTCGACCTGCCGAACCTGCAAGTCAAATACAACCTCGTTACCTCGCAGACCCGTATCCCGCTGGTGCAGAACGGCACCGTGGACGTCGAGTGCGGTTCGACCACCAACAACGTCGAGCGTCAGCAGCAGGTCGACTTCTCCGTCGGCATCTTCGAAATCGGTACCCGTCTGCTGTCCAAGAAAGACTCCAAGTACAAGGATTTCGACGATCTGAAAGGCAAGAACGTCGTGACCACCGCCGGTACCACTTCCGAGCGCATCCTCAAGGCGATGAACGCCGACAAGCAGATGGGCATGAACGTCATCTCCGCCAAAGACCACGGCGAGTCCTTCCAGATGCTGGAATCGGGCCGTGCCGTTGCCTTCATGATGGATGACGCACTGCTGGCCGGCGAAGCCGCCAAGGCCAAGAAAGCTGCCGATTGGGAAGTGACCGGCACGCCACAGTCGTACGAAATCTACGGCTGCATGATGCGCAAAGGCGACGAGCCGTTCAAAAAGGCTGTGGATGACGCGATCAAGGCCACCTACGCTTCGGGCGACATCAACAAGATCTACGAGAAGTGGTTCATGCAGCCGATTCCGCCAAAAGGCCTGAACCTGAACTTCCCGATGAGCGACGAGCTCAAGGCGCTGATCGCCAATCCGACCGACAAAGCGGCTGACGACAAGAAGTCCTGATTTTCTGACTAACCTTATCCCCTGAGGAGGCGCCTGCCTTTTCAGGGGATGGTCACTCCCTGCTGGCATTTTTTCTGGAAACACTCGAACCGGTGGCTGTCGAGCCGATCGCGTGTGCCCGGTCTTTGAAAAAAGACTGGGGAGGGAACGGAGTTCCCCAGGCGGGCACTTGTACATCGATCGAATCGAGGGGAGACCCTAATGAATTACAACTGGGACTGGGGCGTGTTCTTCAAGTCCACCGGCGTGGGCAGCGAGACCTATCTCGACTGGTTCATCTCCGGTCTGGGCTGGACCATCGCCATCGCCATCGTGGCGTGGATCATTGCCCTGCTGCTCGGCTCGCTGCTGGGCATCATGCGCACCGTGCCGAACCGCATCGTATCGGGCATCGCGACCTGCTACGTCGAGCTGTTCCGTAACGTGCCGCTGCTGGTGCAGCTGTTCATCTGGTACTTCCTGGTGCCCGATCTGCTGCCGCCGGATCTGCAGGAGTGGTACAAGCAGGACCTCAATCCGACAACCTCGGCCTACCTGAGCGTTGTCGTCTGCCTGGGTCTGTTCACCGCCGCCCGTGTCTGCGAGCAAGTGCGCACCGGTATCCAGGCGTTGCCTCGTGGCCAGGAATCCGCCGCCCGCGCGATGGGTTTCAAACTGCCCCAGATCTACTGGAACGTGCTGCTGCCCCAGGCCTACCGGATCATCATTCCGCCGCTCACCTCGGAATTCCTCAACGTGTTCAAGAACTCCTCCGTGGCGTCCTTGATCGGTTTGATGGAGTTGCTGGCGCAGACCAAACAGACCGCCGAGTTCTCGGCCAACCTGTTCGAAGCGTTCACCCTGGCAACCCTGATCTATTTCACCCTCAACATGAGCCTGATGCTGCTGATGCGCCTGGTCGAGAAGAAAGTCGCGGTGCCCGGCCTGATCTCCGTGGGGGGTAAATAATGGAATTCGATTTCAGTGGCATCGTCCCGGCCATTCCCGGTTTGTGGAACGGCATGGTGATGACCCTCAAGCTGATGGCCATGGGCGTGATCGGCGGGATGATTCTCGGCACGATCCTCGCGCTGTGCCGTCTGTCGCACAACAAGCTGCTGTCGAGCATTGCCGGCGCCTACGTCAATTATTTCCGCTCGATTCCGCTGCTGCTGGTGATCACCTGGTTCTACCTGGCGGTGCCGTTCGTGCTGCGCTGGATCACCGGCGAAGACACGCCGATCGGTGCGTTCACCTCCTGCGTCGTGGCGTTCATGATGTTCGAAGCGGCGTACTTCTGCGAAATCGTCCGGGCCGGTGTGCAGTCGATTTCCAAGGGCCAGATGGGTGCCGCGCAAGCGCTGGGCATGAACTACGGGCAGATGATGCGCCTGATCATCCTGCCGCAGGCGTTCCGCAAGATGACCCCGCTGCTGCTGCAGCAGAGCATCATCCTGTTCCAGGACACCTCGCTGGTCTACACCGTGGGCCTGGTGGATTTCCTCAACGCCTCGCGCGCCAGCGGCGACATCATCGGCCGCTCCAATGAGTTCCTGATTTTCGCCGGTCTCGTGTACTTCATCATCAGCTTCGCCGCCTCGCGGTTGGTCAAGCGTCTGCAAAAAAGGTTCGCCGTATGATCTCTATCAAAAACATCAACAAGTGGTATGGGGACTTCCAGGTGCTGACTGATTGCAGCACCGAGGTCAAGAAAGGCGAAGTGATCGTGGTCTGCGGCCCGTCGGGTTCCGGCAAGTCGACGCTGATCAAGTGCGTCAACGCCCTGGAGCCGTTCCAGAAAGGTGACGTGGTGGTTGACGGCACGTCGATCGCCGACCCGAAAACCAACCTGCCGAAACTGCGTTCGCGCGTCGGCATGGTGTTCCAGCATTTCGAACTGTTCCCGCACCTGACCATCACCGAAAACCTGACCATCGCGCAGATCAAGGTGCTTGGCCGCAGCAAGGAAGAGGCGACCAAAAAAGGCCTGCAACTGCTCGAGCGCGTAGGTTTGTCGGCGCACGCCCACAAGCATCCGGGGCAACTGTCCGGCGGTCAGCAACAGCGTGTGGCGATTGCCCGTGCGCTGGCGATGGACCCGATCGTCATGCTGTTCGACGAACCGACCTCGGCGCTCGACCCGGAAATGGTCAACGAAGTGCTCGACGTCATGGTGCAACTGGCTCACGAAGGCATGACCATGATGTGCGTGACCCACGAAATGGGCTTCGCCCGTAAAGTGGCCGACCGGGTGATCTTCATGGACCAGGGCAAGATCATCGAAGACTGCCCGAAAGAGGAATTCTTCGGCGACATCAGCGCCCGCTCCGAACGCGCGCAGCACTTCCTCGAGAAAATCCTGCAGCACTAAAAGCAACGCACCCGCACCCTGTCTGTGGGGTGCGGGCAGCCTGACAATGAGATCACCTGTGGCGAGGGTATTTATCCCCGTCCGGCTGCGCAGCAGTCGTAAAACCTGTGCATGCGGTCTTTCAGTTAAACCGCAGTGATGGTTTTGGGGCCGCTTCGCGGCCCAACGGGGATAAATCCCCTCGCCACAGGCACAAACAAGTGTTGTGGTTGACCCAAGGCATCTGTGATGAAATGCGACCCCACTCTTTATCGCGCTGCAGAGCCATCACTTGCCGTGAAGCCCCGTCTGATCCGTCATCTGTTCTTGCCGCCACTGATCATCGCCCTGATGGTCGGGCTGGGTTTTATCGGCTTCTGGACCAGTGAACACTTCGGCATCCGCAGCCTCGGCGAGAACGGCCAGCGTCAGCTGGAACTGCACGCCCGCGCGGTCGAAAGCGAGATCAGCAAATACACCTACCTGCCCAGTCTGCTGGAACTCGAAACCAGTGTGCCGCAGTTGCTGGCCGACCCGACCCCGGAGCACCGGCAGACGGTCAACGATTACCTCGAAGGCCTGAACCGCCGCAGCCGCAGCCGGGCCATCTACGTCATGGACACCACCGGCCGGGTCATGGCCACCAGCAACTGGCGCGATGTCGACAGTTATCTGGGTGAAGACTTGTCCTTCCGCGCCTATTTCAAGGACGCCGTGCGCGGCCAGCCCGGGCGCTTCTATGGCATCGGCAGCACCAACGGCGAACCCGGTTACTACCTTGCCCACGGCCTCGAAGAGCACGGCAAGATCATCGGTGTCGCGGTGGTCAAGGTGCGTCTGGAAGCCATGGAAGAGCGCTGGCAGCGCGCGCGTCTGGAGGCGTTCGTCAGCGACGAGAACGGCATCATCATTCTCTCCAGCGACCCGGCCAGACGGTTGAAATCGGTGATTCCGCTGAGCGACGAGGTCAAGGAAAAACTCGCTCGCAGCCTGCAGTACTACTGGTTTCCACTCAACGAACTGCAACCGCTGGCCCGCGAGACACTGGCCGAAGGCGTGGAGAAACTGACCTTCCCGGCCAACAGCGAATTGCAGCCCGACGAAGACGACATCAGCTATCTGGCGCAAACCCGACTGCTGAGTGACACGCCGTGGAATTTCACCCTGCTCACGCCGTTGCAGGACCTGCGCCGCGAAGCGATCAACCAAGGCATTCTGGTGGCCGTTGCGTTTGCCCTGTTCGCCTTCCTGCTGATTGCCTGGAACGAGCGGCGCAAAGTCCTCGCCACCCGCCTCGCCGCCCGCGAAGCGTTGCAGGAAGCCAACAGCCAACTCGAACGTCGGATTACCGAACGCACCGCCGATCTGCGCGCCAGCAACGAACGCCTGAAGAGTCAGATCCGCGAGCGCCGCCAGGCCGAAGAGACGTTGCGCCGCGCTCAGGATGAACTGGTGCAGGCCGGCAAACTCGCCGCCATCGGCCAGATGTCGACCAGCATTGCCCATGAACTGAACCAGCCGCTGGCGGCGATGCGCACGCTGTCGGGCAACACCGTGCGCTTTCTCGAGCGCGGCCAGCTCGACGTCGCCAGCACCAACCTCAAGACCATCAACGACCTGATCGACCGCATGGGCCGGATCACCGCCAGCCTGCGTTCGTTTGCCCGGCGCGGCGACAACAAGGGTCAGGCCAGTCTCGGCAAAGCCGTCGACGCCGCCTTGCAAGTGCTCGGCGCGCGCGTGGAAAACACCGCGCTGCAGATTCACCGGCAGTTTGCCGATGTGCAATTGCTGATCGATCAGACCCGCCTCGAACAGATCCTCGTCAACCTGATCGGCAACGCCCTCGACGCCATGCACGCGCAACCGCAGCCGCAGCTGTGGCTGGAGGGTGAAGAATTCAACGGCAAGTATCGCCTGCGGGTGCGCGACAATGGCCACGGCATCGACGCCGAAGCGCGCAAGCATCTGTTCGAACCGTTCTTCACCACCAAACCCGGCGAGCAAGGCCTGGGCCTGGGCCTGACCCTGTCCGCCAGCCTCGCCGCCGCTACCGGCGGGCACCTGGGTGTTGAACACCCGGCCGGCGGTGGCACCACTTTCGTCCTCAGTTTACCGTTGGTAAGCCCTCTTTCTGCCGAGCCAATATGAACCCCGAACTCAGTGTGCTGATTGTCGAAGACGACCCCCATGTGCTGCTCGGCTGCCAACAGGCGCTGACCCTCGAAGACATTCCGTGCATCGGCGTCGGCAGTGCCGAAGAAGCGCTAGCGCAGGTCGGCGACAACTTTGCCGGCATCGTCATCAGCGACATCCGCCTGCCGGGCATCGATGGCCTGGAATTGCTCACCCGCCTCAAGCAGCGTGATCGCAGCCTGCCGGTAGTGCTGATCACCGGCCACGGCGACATTTCCATGGCTGTCGGCGCGATGCAGAAAGGCGCCTACGATTTCATGGAAAAACCTTTCTCGCCGGAACGCTTGGTCGATGTCGCGCGACGGGCGCTGGAGCAACGCAGCCTCGCCCGCGAGGTTTCCTCGTTGCGTCGACAACTGGCTGAACGCGACTCCCTTGAAGGGCGGATCATCGGCCGTTCACCAGCGATGCAGAACCTGCGCGAACTGATCGCCAACGTCGCCGACACTTCGGCCAACGTCTTGATCGAAGGCGAGACCGGCACCGGCAAGGAACTGGTCGCTCGTTGCCTGCACGATTTCAGTCGGCGCCACAGCAAACAGTTCGTCGCGCTGAACTGCGGCGGCCTGCCGGAAAACCTTTTTGAAAGCGAGATCTTCGGCCACGAAGCCAACGCCTTCACTGGCGCCGGCAAACGCCGCATCGGCAAGATCGAGCACGCCGACGGCGGTACGCTGTTCCTCGACGAAGTGGAAAGCATGCCGCTGCCGTTGCAGATCAAGTTGCTGCGCGTATTGCAGGAACGCACCCTCGAACGGCTCGGCTCGAACCAGAGCGTGGCAGTGGATTGCCGGGTGATTGCGGCGACCAAATCCGACCTCGATGAGTCGAGCAAGGCCGGCGAGTTTCGCAGCGACCTGTACTACCGCCTCAACGTCGTGACCCTGGAATTGCCGCCGCTGCGCGAACGCCGCGAAGACATCCTGCAACTGTTCGAACACTTCACCCAGCAATCGGCGCTGCGCTTCGACCGCGCGCTGCCGGAGCTGGACAACCAGACCCTGTCGAACCTGATGAGCCACGACTGGCCGGGCAACGTGCGCGAACTGCGCAACGTCGCCGAACGCTTCGCCCTCGGCCTGCCGGCTTTCAAGAAATCCGGGGCCAGCGCCGGCCAGGGTCTGGCGTTTGCCGAAGCGGTGGAAGCGTTCGAGCGCAATCTGCTGGTCGACGCCTTGCAACGCAGCGGCGGCAACCTGACCCAGGCCAGCCAGGAACTGGGCATGGCCAAGACCACGCTGTTCGACAAAGTCAAAAAGTACGGGCTGAGCCACTGATGGATCTGATTCTCAAAGCCGCGATCGGCGCCGCAGTGGTGCTGATCCTCGCGGCACTGTCCAAGACCAGAAATTACTACATCGCCGGTCTGGTGCCGCTGTTCCCGACCTTTGCCCTGATTGCGCACTACATCGTCGGCAAGGGCCGTTCGGTCGACGATCTGAAGACCACGATCGTGTTCGGGATGTGGTCGATCATTCCCTACTTCGTGTATCTGGCGACGCTGTATGTGATGGTCGACCGCATGCGCCTGGAAGCGTCATTGGCGGTGGCGGCGGTGGCGTGGCTGATAGCGGCGACGGTATTGGTGAGCGTGTGGGTCCGGCTGCATGCCTGAACCCACGCGCATCAGCCTCTAGCGACCGTAGACTCTGGCCAGTTGCGCGGACGACAGAGCATCCTCGAACGGCACTGGCACTGACTTCACCGCACCGTAGAGATTGCGGTAGCGCCAGTAGTTGCCGTTTTGCGCCAGTTGATAACCGCGCTCGACCACGCGCTGGCCGTCGAGCACGTAACGCAGGGTTTCCTGCGCGGCGGGCGGTGGCGTCGGTTGCATCAGGTCGGCGCTCAATACGCGCATGGATTCGTCAATGCATTCATCCAGCGCGGCGGTGACCTTGGCCAGGTCAAGGGCGCCGTCATCGATGCATTGCTTGCCGCAACGACGGATCGGCTGACTGGCCACTTCGATGCGCATGCGGTACAGCGGCGAGCCGGCGATATCCTGCAATTGCACCTGATTGACCAGCACGAAACTGCCGCGATCGGGCGTCAGCATCAGCTTCGGTTCAATCAGCAAGCGTGCCGTCACCGCACCCTCCCCCTGCTTGAATCCGGACACCTGCGACGCCGCCTGAAAACGCTGTTGCAAGCGCTCCTGCAACGGCACGCCAGCAAGCAGGTCGGCCAGCGGCCGCGATTCGTTCAGCGCGGCTTTTTCGGCATCGCGCTGCAACGTACCGGAACCCATTTGCGTGTTGATCAGGCTGGCCACCAGAATCCCCGCCAACCCGGCGCCCGCGCCGGAGCTCGACACCAGTGTGTAGCTGGAATTGGCCGCGTTCACTGCCGCCTTGCTGTCGATCACCGTGCTGGCGCCGACGAATTCCGCCGGCAGTTGCACGTCGACCTTGAGCCCGTGAGCCTGCACATAGCTCATGGCGGCCTGATCCTTGAAACCGGCCTCGGGTGCCGGTTTCTGCGCACAGCCAGGCAACGCCAGCAGCGAGATCACCGCAATGGTCAGCGCCAGACGTTTCATTGCGCGAACGGGGCGATCATTTGCTGCCGGCTGTTATCCATCGCCTGATAAAACGCGTTGGACAGGTTGGTGTAGGACGGCTCGTCCCACTCACCTTGCGCGGCTTGCACAGCGGCGAATGGCTGGTACCACAAGAGTTTGTTGTCCGACAGATCGATCACCATGCCCTGGCCGCCGACCTGGGCCATCGGCACGCTGGTGGGCACGATGCTGTAGTAGCTGCGGGTCGCACCGGTGGCATAAATCGACACCAGCAACAGACGGTCGATGCCGTGGGCAGCTTTCATCGGCGACAGGTCCTTGGTCATGTAGCCCTCGCGGAAATCGACTTCCTTGAAGGTCTTCAGATCGACCTTTTCATCAATGCGCTTGGCCTTGTAGCCCTTGGCTTGCAGCTTGGCGACGATGGCGTCGGGCAGGGTTTCCAGATCGCGCACTTGCCAGGTTTCGACGTTGGCGCTGAGCTTGCTGTTGACGCCGGCATTAATGGCGTAATCGAGGATGCCCTGATTGCCGGTCAGCGCCAGCACTGGCGACGGTACGACGGTAATGGCCACACCGATGGTCGGCTCTTTGGCATCCCAGAACTGTTTGTCCAGGGCCACGGGCGGTTGCACATGGGCGCAGCCGGTGAGAGTCAGTACGGCGAGCAGAGCCAGCGCGGCCCATTGACGTGTAGCGCGAAAAATCATGGATCAAGTCCCTATGTCTGAAAACGTTCCTGCGCCTTATCGGCAACAACGCGGCAAACAATAGCGGCACATTGATATTTTTTTGGCGACAGGATGCTGGCGCACTCTTACAGCAGATTGTTCGGCGCCGCCGGATCGACCCGAGCCCAATGCGAAGTGTCCTCGCGATGCGCCTGCAGATACGGCAGCACCGCCGCCAGCAACGGTTCCTTGAACGCCTCCTGAAAGCGATGCGCGAGTCCCGGAATCAGTTTCAACTGACTGCCCTGAATGTGCGCCGCCAGATGCACGCCGTGCATCACCGGCAGCAGCGGATCTGCCGTGCCATGCACCACCAGGGTCGGCACGCGCAGTTGATTGAGCAAAGCCACGCGACTGGGTTCGGCAAGTATCGCCATGATTTGCCGTTTGACGCCTTCGGGGTTGAATGCACGGTCGTAGGACGCCGCCGCCTGTTGCAGCAAGGCCTGACGATCATCGGTTACCGCCGGGCTACCGAGTGCCGCGAGCAGATCGGCCTGTTGCTCCAGCGCCACTTCGCGGTTCGGCGCGCCTCGGCGCGAGAGCAACTGCACCAGCGCCGCACTCGGCGCCGGCAGGCCTTCAGCGCCGGAAGTGGTCATGATCAGCGTCAGGCTTTCCACCCGCTGCGGCGCCATCGCCGCCATGTGCTGGGCGATCATTCCGCCCATGCTCGCGCCGAGCACGTGGAATTGCTCGACCTTCAGCGCGGTCATCAAACCCAGCGCATCGTCAGCCATGTCAGTCAGGCTATAAGGTGCCGACACCGGCAGACCGAGTTTGTAACGCAGCACTTCGAAGGTCAGATTGGCCTCGATCGGTGCCTGCCGCCAAGTCGACAATCCGACGTCGCGGTTGTCATAGCGGATCACCCGGAAACCCTGCTGGCACAAAGCGACAACCACTTCGTCCGGCCAGTGGATCAACTGCCCACCCAGGCCCATGACCAGCAACAGCGCCGGGTCTGACGCACGGCCGATACTCTGATAGGCAAGACTGACCTGCGCCAGCTCGGCGTGCTCGGTCGGCACGTTGACATCGCAGCGTCCGGCTGCAAACGAGCCGGCCCCGAACAAAAGCGCGGCCAACGCGGCCGCGACTGAAAACAATCTCTTGAACATGAAAAACACCAAAACGCAGCACCCCAGTAGAGCGCGAGTCTGATGAAGTTCGTGCGAGCGCGCTGCCACAGTTGCATGACAGTTTGATGAAGAGTGCCGAGCGGTCGGCTGTCGATTGCATCGCCGGAACCTGGCCGGCAGATCGACAAAGCCAACGTCATGAGACAAACTCACCTTCCCCGCATTCGTCACAAGTTTTCTTCATGGAGCCCGCCGGTGCTTGAAATCCGACATCTGAAAACCCTGCATGCCCTGCGCGAGGCCGACAGCCTGGTCGACGCCGCCGACCGTTTGCATCTGACACAGTCAGCACTGTCGCACCAATTCAAAGAGCTGGAAGAGCGCATGGGCATGCAGTTGTTCGTGCGCAAGACCAAACCGGTGCGCTTCACCAGCGCCGGTCTGCGCCTGCTGCAACTGGCCGATGCCACTCTGCCGCTGTTGCGTGCTGCGGAACGGGACATTGGTCGGCTGGCCGGTGGCACCGCCGGGCGTCTGCACATGGCGATCGAATGCCACAGCTGCTTCCAGTGGCTGATGCCGACCATCGACCAGTTCCGCGATGCCTGGCCGGAAGTCGAGCTGGACCTGGCTTCGGGTTTTGCTTTCGCCCCGCTGCCGGCACTGGCCCGTGGCGATCTGGATCTGGTGGTGACCTCCGATCCGCTGGAAATTGCCGGCATCACTTACGTGCCGCTGTTCACTTACGAAGCCATGCTCGCCGTGGCCAACCAGCATGCACTGGCGAGCAAGCCGTACATCGTTCCCGAAGACTTGTTGACCGAAACGCTGATCACCTACCCGGTCGAGCGTGATCGCCTGGACATCTTCACCCGCTTCCTCGAACCGGCCGACATCGAACCGGCGCAGGTGCGCACTTCTGAGCTGACGGTGATGATGATGCAACTGGTCGCCAGCGGCCGTGGCGTCTGCGGAATGCCGCACTGGGCGCTGCATGAATACAGCTCGCGCGGTTATGTGAAGGGCAAACGGTTGGGTGAAAAGGGCTTGTTCGCGACGCTGTACGCGGCGATTCGCACGGACATGCTTGATGCGCCGTACATGCGCGATTTCCTGCTGACCGCCAAGGACACCTCGTTTTCGACCCTGGATGGTGTCAGCGCCGTACGCTGATCTGCTGTGCAGGAGATGATCGTTCCCACGCTCTGCGTGGGAATGCCTCAACGGACGCTCTGCGTTCGGCTTTGGATGGGACGCAGAGCGTCCCGGGGGCTGCATTCCCACGCAGAGCGTGGGAACGATCAGCAGGCGGAAATTATCGCTGGGTCAGAGCTGGCGCCACATGTGGATCTTGTCGAAATACTCTTCGCCCACTCGTACGGCGAGCGGTTCGAGGCCGTACTGAATGAAGCCGCAACGCTGGTACAACTGGAAAGCCGCGTCATTGCCGGCAGTCACGGTGAGCTGCAGCAGTTTCAACGCCGGATGCTTTTGCGCTTCGGCCAATGCCGCCTGCACCAGATCAAAGCCCAGACCCTTGCGACGAAAATCCGCCGAGACATACATGCCGAACAGCGTGGCCTTGTGTCGTGCCTTCTCGCGCGGTTCGAACGCCAAGCCGACAATCCCGGCCAACGTCCCGGCATCGAATGCCCCCAGCACCACATCGAGCTTGCTGGTCAGGCGCCCTTCCCACCAACTCAACGGCATCACTGCGCGTTCGCGCACGCTGGAAGTGAAGGCCTGCGGATGCCGGTCATAGGCTTCAAGCATCAGTTCGCGGTAGACCAGGGCGTGACTGGCGTCCAGCCGTTCGATCCACATGTCAGGCAGTCCGCCGTTGTTCGAGCATCAGCCGTACGGCGAGGCCGCCGAGCACCATGCCCATGAAATAACGCTGCATCGCCAGCCACGTCGGGTTGCGCACAAACCACGAGGCGATGCCTGCGGCGAACAGCGCGATCAACAGATTGACGCTGAAGCTGACGCTGATCTGCGTCAGGCCGAGGATGATGCTTTGGGTGAACACCGAGCCGTGCTCAGGGCTGATGAATTGCGGAAACACCGACAGATAGAACACGGCGATTTTCGGGTTCAGTGCGCTGGTGAGAAAACCCATGGTGATCAATTTGCGCGACGAGTCCGGCGGCAATTGCTGCGCTTCGAACGGCGAACGTGCGCCGGGCTTCAGCGCTTGCCAGGCCAGCCACAGCAGGTACAACGCACCGGCCCATTTCAACACTTCATAAGCCATCGGCACGGCAAGAAACACTGCCGTCAAACCCGCCGCCGCGGCGAACATATGCACGAAGAATCCGCCGACCACGCCGAGTAGCGAAGTCACCCCCGCGCGGCGCCCCTGACAGATCGAACGCGAGATCAGATAGATCATGTTCGGCCCCGGCGTCAGCACCATCAGCAATGCAGCGGCGGCGAAGATCAGCAGGTCTTGCAGCGGGATCATGGCAACGTCCTTTGCGGGAATGATCAGGCGAGTGCAGTCAGTGAACGGCGATAAAACGGCAGGATGTGCTCGCGTGTCAATGGCGCCAGCTCGAGCGCCGGATCAGTGGCCGGATCGACCCAGATGACTTCCTCGATTTCCGCCGCCGGACACACGTAAGTATCGATGGTCAATTGGAAGATCTCCGCGTGCACGATGAAGCCCGGCTCGTTGGCGGCGGGGGCGGAAAAACTGTTGAGGAAAATCGCCTGCGCCGGGTCGATCTGCAGCCCGAGTTCTTCTTCCAGCTCACGGGCCAATGCGTGTACTGGCAACTCGTGGGCTTCAATCTTGCCACCCGGTTGCATGAAGGCCGTGGTGCCGCGCTTGCGCACCAGCAGAGTCTGGCCTTGCGGGTTGAGCAGCAGCGCAGCGGCGATATGAATGGTCGACATAAAGGACTCCCTTGGCGCAAAAGCGCCAAGGATCCCATGCCCGTCAGAGTGAAGCCAAGCCACGAAGCTCAGGTCGCTTCCTGAAAATCCAGTTCCGGCGGCTGGCGGCGGAAACCACCGGTCAGCACGGCAAGGTACACCACACCAATCGCCAGCCAGCTCAGCCCCAGCCACACCGCCAGATGATCAAGGCTGACCATCAGCCACAGGTCGGCGACCAGACCGATCAGCGGGCAGAGCAGAAACAGCAGCAGCTCGCGCGGACCTTTTTTCTCGCCGCCGATCCAGTAATGGAAGATCACCGACAGGTTGACCAGGCTGAACGCCAGGAACGCGCCGAAGTTGATGAACGAGGTCGAGGTGGTGACGTCGAGTTTCAGCGCCAGCAACGCCACCGCCGCGCACAACAGAATGCTGTTGACCGGTGTGCCGAAGCGCGCATGCAAGGTGCCGAAAAACGATTTGGGCAAGACGCCGTCGCGGCCCATGGCGAACAACAGTCGCGAACCGCTGGCCTGGGCCGACAGCCCCGAGGCGAACTGGCCGACGATCAGGCCGATCAGGAAGATCGACACGAACAGGTCGCCACCGATATTGCGCGCAATTTCATAGGCTGCCGAGTCGACGCTGTCGAACTGGAACGATGGATGAGCGATCTGCACGAAGTACGAAACGCCGACGAAGATCAGGCCGCCAATCAGGGTGATCAGCATGATCGCCCGGGGAATGGTGCGGCGTGGATCGCGGGTCTCTTCGGTCAGGGTGCTCACAGCGTCGAAGCCAAGGAATGAATAGCAGGCAATCGCCGCGCCGCTCATGATCAGCGGCATCTGCATGTCGCCGTTGAAGAACGGTTTGACTGACCACAGCGGCGTGCTCGCATCGCCGCCGATGTAGTGCACGCACAGCGCAACGAAGGCAATCAACACGAGGAACTGCACCAGCATCAGCAAGGCGTTGATGCCGTTGGCCAGTTTCAGCCCGACGATGTTGATCGCACTGGTGATGCCGATGAACGCCAGCACCCAGATCCATTGCGGGATCGACGGAAATGCCGAAGCCAGATAAGCGGCGCCGATCAGCCAGATCGCCATCGGTAGAAACAGATAATCGAGCAACACCGCCCAGCCGGCAATGAAACCGAGTTTCGGGCTGATTGCCTTGCGCACGTAGCTGTAAGCCGAACCGGCGACCGGGAAAGCGGCGGCCATGCGTCCGTAACTCATGGCGGTGAAGAACATCGCCACCAGCGCGGCCAGGTAGGCGGCCGGCACCATGCCGGCGGTGGACTGGGCGAGGATGCCGAAAGTGCCGAGGACAATGATCGGCGTCATGTAGGCGATGCCGAACAGCACCACCGACCCTAGCGAAAGGGTGCGTTGCAAACGAGCCATGGGCGACTTACTCCGAATGTTATTGGATTTATGGCAGAGCCGGGTTCGGCGAAAATTCGGGTGTGGCTGATCGTTCCCACGCTCTGCGTGGGAATGCCTCAATGGACGCTCTGCGTCCGCTCTTGGGACGCGGAGCGTCCCGGGCTGCGTTCCCACGCAGAGCGTGGGAACGATCAGGTACAGCAGGTCAAGGAATCAGCAGCTCGCGCAGACCAGAAGCCTGCTCCACCACCTCCCCCGGCAACTTCAAACGCTGATCATCCAGATAGCGATAATCCTTGCGCGCAATCTCCAGTTGCGTGAAATCCAGCTCGACCCTGAACTGCCCTTCTTCGCGTCCGGCCTCGAACAGCAGCGCACCCAACGGATCGACCAGCGCGCTGCCGCCGGCAAACACCAGACCGTCATCCCCTGCATCAACGCGATTGACCATCAGCGCAAACGCCTGGTTTTCCTGGGCGCGGGCCATGATCGCGGTGCGGTGGGTCGGGCCGTACGGGTCCATGTTGCCGTTGGTGACGATGAGCAATTCCGCGCCCAGTTGCGCCAGGGCGCGGGCGGTTTCCGGGAACTCGATGTCGTAGCAGATCAACAGGCCCACGCGCGCACCGTTCCACACGCAGGTGGCGTAACGGTCGCCGGCTTCGAACACGCCGCGATCCGAAGCCCACAAGTGGGTCTTGCGGTATTTCAGGGCGATGCCTTCGGGGGTGATCAGCAGCGTGGTGTTGTAGAAGCGGCCGTTGTCGTTTTCGGCCATGCCGATCACCACAGCGATGTCACGCTCACGCGCTGCTGCGAGCACGGCGCTGACGGTCGGGCCGTCGAGCGGTTCGGCGATCTGCGCCACGGTTTCGGCGTTGGGGAAGCCCATCAGGTGGGTTTCCGGGAACACGATCATCTGCGTGTCGGCCGCGCAGGCAGCAATCGCCGCCAGTGCGCGTTGCAGGTTGTAAGCCGTGTCGTTGTCACGGCCCGCCAGTTGGGCGAGTTCGACTTTCATGGTTATCCCTTGTTATGTGGCCCGGCCCGGAAAGATTGCCCGGTGCCTGTCTGTGGGCCAGTATGCGCAGCAAGCAACCGGCCAGGGAATCACGCGGCCGGGGTAACCCGATAGGGGTAGATCGATGACACTTTCGTTGAATGACATCACTTGGCACCGCGCCGTCGGGCAATTGATCGACGCGCTCGACAAGCCGAATTTCTGGGCGCAACTGGTGCGCCTGCTTGAGCAGTACGTGGCGTTCGATAGCTGGGTGGTGCTGCTGTTCAGCGCCGATCAGCATCCGCAAGTCTTCGCCGAATGCCCCGGCGAGGACGGCAGCCCGGACCCGTTGTTCCAGGATTATCTGCGCGGGCTGTATCTGCTCGATCCGTTCTACATTGCCTGCCGCGAGCAGTCGCGCACCGGCCTGTATCGCCTCTCGGAAGTCGCGCCGGAGCATTTCGAGCTGACCGAGTACTACCAGCGATACTTTCGTCTGAATGTGGTGGCCGACGAAATCCAGTTCAATTGCCAGCTCGAAGGCGAGCGCACGCTGTGCCTGTCGCTGGGCAGTGAAAAACGTTTCACTGGCGAACAGATCGCTTTGCTGTCTTTGATTCAACCGTGGGTGCTGGGCCTGCTACGCCAGCGCCTGCCCTACGAAATCAACGAAACCGTGGCCCTCGCCGTCGCACCTGCGCAGGCAGACTGGCGGGTGCAACTGGAAGCGTCGGTGCAACAGCTCAAGGGCGCCCAACTGACCGCGCGGGAACTGGATGTCGGGCGTTTGATGCTCAGCGGTTGTTCCAGTAAGGAAATCGCCCGCAAGCTGGAAATCTCCGTGGAAACCGTGAAAGTCCATAAGAAACACATGTACAGCAAGCTGGGGATCAAATCCCAGTCCGAGCTGTTTTCGATTTTTCTGCAGGCGCAGAACGCCTGAAAAGATCGCAGCCTCCGGCAGCTCCTACAGATCAGTGCATGAATTGTCTTTGTAGGAGCTGCCGAAGGCTGCGATCTTTTGAATTTGAATTCCGAACCAAGGAACCCGTATGAGCCTGTCTTTGCTGAGCCGCTACGCCTTCTTTGCCGTCTGCGTGATTTTCACCCTCGCCAGCCTGCCCTTTCTCGAACATGACTGGCTGTGGCCGATCAGCGCCGTCACCGCGGTGCTGAGCCTGCTCGGCGTGTTCGACCTGTTGCAGACGCGCCATGCAGTGCGCCGCAATTATCCGATTCTGGGCAACATCCGTTATCTGGTCGAAGGTATCCGCCCGGAGATTCGCCAGTATCTGCTCGAGTCCGACAGCGACGCCCTGCCCTTCTCCCGCGCGCAGCGTTCGCTAGTGTACTCGCGAGCGAAAAACGAAACCGCCGACAAACCGTTCGGCACGCTGATCGACGTCTACCAGTCCGGCTTCGAATTCATCGGCCACTCGATGCGCCCGGCGCCGTTGAGTGACCCGAACGGTTTCCGCGTCACTGTCGGTGGTCCGCAGTGCACGCAGCCGTACTCGGCGTCGATCTTCAATATCTCGGCAATGAGCTTCGGCTCGCTCAGCGCCAACGCCATCCGCGCCTTGAACCAGGGCGCGAAACTCGGCAACTTCGCCCACGACACCGGTGAAGGCAGCATCAGCCCGTATCACCGCGAACACGGTGGTGATCTGACCTGGGAGCTGGGCAGCGGCTACTTCGGCTGCCGCACCAGCGACGGCCGTTTCGACCCGGAGCGCTTCGCCGTACAGGCACAGAATCCGCAAGTGCGCATGATTGAAATCAAGATGAGCCAGGGCGCCAAACCCGGCCACGGCGGGATCCTGCCCAAGCACAAGGTCACCAAAGAGATTGCTGAAACCCGCGGCATCCTGATGGGCGAAGACTGCGTTTCGCCGTCGCGCCACAGTGCGTTTTCCACGCCGATCGAGATGATGCAGTTCATCCAGCAACTGCGCGAACTGTCCGGTGGCAAGCCGGTGGGCTTCAAGTTCTGCCTCGGCCATCCGTGGGAATTCATGGGCATTGCCAAGGCCATGCTGGAAACCGGCATTCTTCCCGACTTCATCGTCGTCGATGGCAAGGAAGGCGGCACTGGCGCAGCGCCTGTCGAGTTCACCGACCACATCGGCGTGCCGATGCGCGAAGGCTTGCTGTTCGTGCACAACACGCTGGTCGGCCTGAACCTGCGCGACAAGATCAAACTCGGCGCCAGCGGCAAGATCGTCAGCGCCTTCGACATCGCCAGCGTATTGGCCATTGGCGCCGACTGGGCCAACTCGGCGCGCGGCTTCATGTTCGCCATCGGCTGCATCCAGTCACAGTCGTGCCACACCAACAAATGCCCGACCGGCGTCGCCACCCAGGACGCCCTGCGCCAACGCGCTCTGGTGGTGCCGGACAAGGCCCAGCGCGTCTACAACTTCCATCGCAGCACGCTCAAAGCGCTGGCGGAGATGCTCGCTGCCGCCGGGCTCGATCATCCATCGCAACTGTCGGCCAAGCATCTGGTGCGGCGCATGTCGGCAACCGAGATCAAACTGTTCTCGCAGTTGCATGTGTTTCTGAAACCGGGGGAACTGCTTACCGGCGAAGTGAATGGCGAGTTCTATTCGCGGATGTGGCAGATGGCGCGGGCGGACAGTTTTGAGCCGCAGGAAGTGGTAGCGGCCTAAGACTGGCGATCAGCTCGCGTGAACCAAAAAAGCCCCGATCTTGCGACCGGGGCTTTGTTTTTTTCAGCGGCTTGAACTTACGAAATCGAACGCACCGCGTCTTGCGAAACCTGGTTCGGCTGCAACTTGAACACGTAAAACAACACCGTCAGCAACACCAGAAACGCCGGCCCGACATACAGCGCCACGCGGGTATCCGGGAAGTACGCCATCAGGCCGACCACCAGTACCAGAAACGCCAGGGCGAAATATGAACTGACCGGGTACAGCCACATCTTGTACTTGAGGCCGGCACGTTCGCTGGCGCTCAGGCCTTTGCGGAATTTCAGCTGGGCGAGAAGGATCATCACCCAGGTCCAGATCGCACCGAAGGTGGCAATCGAGGTGACCCAGACGAAGACCTTTTCCGGCACCAGATAGTTGAGCACTACGCCCAGCAGCAACACCGCGATCGACAGCAACAGCGCCCGACGCGGCACGCCGTTGTTCGAGGTCTTGGCGAAACCGGCCGGGGCCTGGCCGTTCTGCGCCAGGCTGTAGAGCATGCGCCCGGTGCTGAAGATGCCGCCGTTGCACGACGACAGCGCCGCAGCAATCACCACGAAGTTGATGATACCGGCGGCGGTCTTGATGCCCAGCCGCTCGAAGGTCATCACGAACGGGCTGCCCTGGGTGCCGATTTCGTTCCACGGGTAGATCGACAGAATCACGAACAGCGCGCCGACGTAGAACAGCAGAATCCGCCAGAACACCGAGCCGATTGCGTCAGGAATGGTCTTCTGTGGATTCTTCGCTTCACCGGCGGTGAGGCCGATCATCTCGACACCGAGGTAGGCGAACATGACCATTTGCAGCGACATCAGCACACCGGTCACGCCGTTGGGCATGAAACCGCCGTGGGCCCACAGGTTGGAAATGCCCAGCGCCACGCCATCATTGCCGAAACCGAAGGCGATGATGCCGACGCCGCCGATGACCATGGCGATGATGGTGACGATCTTGATCAGGGCGAACCAGAATTCGAACTCGCCGAAGGCTTTCACCGCGATCAGGTTGATCGAGCCCATGCTGATCAACGCCGCCAGGGCCCAGATCCAGCGCGGTACATCCGGGAACCAGATACCCATGTACACCGCCACCGCAGTGATTTCCGCGACGCAGGTGACCAGCCACAGAAACCAGTAATTCCAACCGGTGAGAAAGCCTGCCAGCGGACCGAGATAGTCCTGCGCGTAGCGGCTGAACGAACCGGCCACCGGGTTATGCACGGCCATTTCGCCGAGTGCGCGCATGATCACCAGGATCGCCAGACCGCCAAGGATGTAGGAAAGCATGATCGCCGGACCGGCCATCTGGATGGCTTTGGCCGAGCCGAGAAACAGGCCGACGCCGATACAGGCACCGAGCGCCATCAGGCGGATATGCCGTTCGCCGAGTTCTCGTTTGAGCGGACCGCCCGAAGCGGTGTCGCCGTGCGGCAGAGGATTGCCAACTGGCATAGGG
This sequence comes from Pseudomonas sp. Sample_11, assembly GCF_004307505.1. NCBI lineage: Bacteria > Pseudomonadati > Pseudomonadota > Gammaproteobacteria > Pseudomonadales > Pseudomonadaceae > Pseudomonas > Pseudomonas sp. Sample_11. Next base: position 21,464 of record NZ_RCOD01000090.1, on the reverse strand, counting down.
GTACAACCTCGTCTTGTTATTGGATATGACCACCGGGTTTCGAAGCGTCGGCCGATAGGCCTTGGCTGGGCAGGAAACCGCGTCTGCTTCATGGGCTGACGCGTCTTGCAGGGCGGGCCTGAAAGATCAGCGGGGCGTGCAGTATAAAAAGCTCAGGGCAGGATTTTTCACTCTAAAAGTCACAACATTCAGCGACAACTCTCGGCAATAGTGGGTTCCGCGGAGAGGCATTACCTGCATTACGTAGGAAAAGTCGCCACTGAAAAAGCCGCGAAGTATTGCACAGCGATGGTGCAGCGTCATGTTTCAGCCCTAGGGCATTTGATCCACTGTGTGATGTCTCGCCTCGCTTGATCACGGATAAATCGCCCGACGGATTCAGAAATTTCGCTCAACAGTTGCAGCGCCGACCGGGGCGGCCAACCACTAACCTTTGAAAAAGCCAGGAGCACATGCAAGGAAGCTCACATGCCAGTCCGTCCCAACTCCCACCGTCTGCGCCAAGGTCGTTTCTCGGAAAACGGTCGTGCCTATTTCATCACCGCCGTCATCCACGAACGCCAGCCCGTATTTGCAGATTGGCAGGCCGGCCGATTACTGGTTGCCGAACTGCGCCGGGCTCATGAGCAAGGAGTCGCGCAATCCATCGCCTGGGTTGTCATGCCTGACCACTTTCATTGGCTGATGCAATTGCAACGCGGCTCACTTGGTGAAGTCATTGGCGGTGTAAAGGCTCGCTGTGCGCATGCGGTTAACAGAAAAACCGGACGTCACGGACCGCTGTGGCAAACCGGCTACCACGACCGTGCGATCCGTGACGGCGAGGACCTGGAGCCCTTCGCCCGCTACATCATCAATAATCCTTTGCGAGCCGGGCTGGTCGATAACCTCGGTGATTACCCGCTTTGGGATGCCTACTGGCTCTGAGCACAATAGTTCTATGGAATAGGTGGATTTCTTCCTCACACAGACAAACTCCCGGGATGTGAACAGCCTCTTTGTGGCGAGGGGATTTATCCCCGCTCGACTGCGCAGCAGTCGCAATTTCCTCACATGCGGTGGGCCTGTAGAAACTGTGGTGGCAGGTTTTGGGGCTGCTTCGCAGCCCAGCGGGGATAAATCCCCTCGCCACAGGGAGTCCCCCGCTCGGCTGCGAAGCAGGCGCAACTTGCTGACATGCGGTGTGCCTGGAGAAACTGTGGAGGCAGGTTTTGGGGCTGCTTTGCAGCCCAACGGGGATGAATCCCCTCGCCACAGGGAATCCCTGCATGACTGATAAATCTGCTAGCCCCAGGAATCCTTCCCTAAACACAGACAACATCCCGGGATGTGAACAGTATCTTTGTGGTGAGGGGATTTATCCCCGCTCGGCTGCGCAGCAGGCGCAACTTCCTTACACGCGGTGTGCCTGTAGAAACTGTGGTGGCAGGTTTTGGGGCTGCTTTGCAGCCCAACGGGGATGAATCCCCTCGCCACAAGGAATCCCTGCATGACTGATAAATCTGCTAGCCACAGGGAGTCCTTTCCTCACACAGACAACATCCCGGGATGTGCACAGCATCCTTGTGGTGAGGGGATTTATCCCCGCTCGGCTGCGCAGCAGTCGCAACTTCCTCACATGCGGTGGGCCTGTAGAAACTGTGGTGGCAGGTTTTGGGGTTGCTTTGCAGCCCAGCGGGGATGAATCCCCTCGCCACAGGGAGTCCCCGCTCGGCTGCGCAGCAGGCGCAACTTCCTTACACGCGGTGTGCCTGTAGAAACTGTGGTGGCAGGTTTTGGGGCTGCTTTGCAGCCCAACGGGGATGAATCCCCTCGCCACAAGGAATCCCTGCATGACTGATAAATCTGCTAGCCACAGGGAGTCCTTTCCTCACACAGACAACATCCCGGGATGTGCACAGCATCCTTGTGGTGAGGGGATTTATCCCCGCTCGGCTGCGCAGCAGTCGCAACTTCCTCACATGCGGTGGGCCTGTAGAAACTGTGGTGGCAGGTTTTGGGGTTGCTTTGCAGCCCAGCGGGGATGAATCCCCTCGCCACAGGGAGTCCCCGCTCGGCTGCGCAGCAGGCGCAATTTGCTCACATGCGGTGGGCCTGTAGAAACTGTGGTGGCAGGTTTTGGGGCTGCTAGCAGCCCAACGGGGATGAATCCCCTCGCCACAGTGTTTGTTCCAGTTTTATTCAGATAAAGCACCGGCTCCGCTCTTCACATTTTTTTCACCGGCTTCAACCACCGTCTAAGCTTCAGACAAGTCCGATCAATCTGCGTGAATGGATCAGTCGACTATGGGCGCTTTGTGGCAAACCGATTCGAGTAAAACCGTGGTTCAGACTGAAAGTGTGAATGAAGCGCCTGTCCCTGAAAAACCCCGTCGCAACCGGCACGGGTGGAAGGCTTTCTGGTTGCTGTTTTTGATCATTGCGGTGGTGGTGGGACTCGCTGCGTCCAAGGAAATGCGCACCTCGCGTTTCCAGGCGCGGGAGCTGAGCCAGTACGCCGCTTCGCTGACCTACAAACTTGAACCCGGCCCCAGCGAAGCGATTCGTTATCCGGGCAACGGGCCGTTCGATCTGCGCCTGGGTTACAGCTCTCTGGACGAATTCCTGCCGCGCCTGCTCAAGCGCAATTACGTGATCACCGAGCAGACACGCTTCTCCCCTGCCCTGCTCGGTTACACCGACAAAGGCCTGTTCGTGCCGTATTCGGAAAAGATTCAGGCCGGGCTGTCGATCACCGATTGCCGAGGCGCGCCGCTGTATCGATACAACTATCCGCAGCAACTGTATGCCGACTTCGCGGCGATTCCGCCGGTAGTGGTCAGCAGTTTGCTGTTCATCGAAAACCGCTTTCTCCTCGACCCGAAACAACCGCTGGCCAACCCGGCGGTCGACTGGCCGCGCTTCGGCATGGCGGCGTGGTCGCAAGTGGCGAAACTGCTGCGCCTGCCCGGGCAATCGGCCGGCGGCAGTACCCTGGCAACGCAACTGGAAAAGTATCGCCACTCGCCCGATGGCCTGACCGTGTCGGGCGCGGAGAAGATCCGCCAGATGGTTTCCGCCAGCGTGCGCGCCTATCAGGATGGCCCGCAGACCCTCGGTTCGCGGCAGAACATCGTGCGCGACTATCTCAACAGCGTGCCGCTCTCGGCGGTACCCGGCCACGGTGAAGTGCACGGCATGGCCGAAGGTTTGCGAGTCTGGTACGGCAGTGATTTCAACAAGGCCAACGAGCAACTGAACAGCCCGAAGACCGATCCGCAGACCATGGCCGCCAAAGGCCTGGCCTTGCGTGAAATGCTCTCGCTGATGATCGCCCAGCGCCGTCCTTCGCATTACCTGACCAAGGGCCGCGAGGAATTGGCGAGCCTCACCGACAGCCACCTGCGCCTGCTCAAGCAGAACGGCGTGATCGACAGCGCTCTGGCCGACGCCGCGCTGGCAAGCACCGTGTCCTACCGCGACTGGCAGACCCAGCCAACGATGCAGCCGATTGAAACCAACAAAGGCATCAGCGTTGCCCGCAGCCGCCTGGCAAGCATGCTCAACCGGCCGCTTTACGACCTCGATCGTCTCGACCTGTCAGCCACCAGCACCCTGCAGGGCGACCTGCAAACGCAGGCCACGGCTTATCTGAAAAAACTCGCCGATCCGGTCTACGCTGCCGAAATCGGCCTGCTCGGCGAACGCCTGCTGACGCCGACCAGCACCACGCAAGTGCGCTACAGCTTCACCCTGTTCGAACTGACCCCGGACGGCTCGCGCGTACGCGTGCAGACCGACAGCACCGATCAGCCGTTCGACATCAACGAAGGCAGCAAGCTTGAACTCGGCTCCACGGCGAAAATGCGTGTGCTGACCACGTACCTGCAAATCGTCGCCGAGCTGCACGAAAAATACGGCGCGATGAGCGGGCCAGAATTGAAAAAAGTCGAAGTGCCCGATCAGGACCGCCTCAGCCGCTGGGTCATCGACTACCTGATCCAGAACAAGGATCACGATCTGTCGAAGCTGCTCGGCGCCGCGCTGGATCGCAAATACTCGGCCAGCCCCGGCGAGGCGTTTTTCACCGGCGGCGGCCTGCACAGATTCAACAACTTCCGCAAAGAGGACAACGGTCGCCTGCCGACCCTGCGCGATTCACTGCGCGAGTCGATCAACCTGCCGTTCATTCGGCTGATGCGCGACATCGTCCGTTACACCACCTACTCAGGCCCCAACGGCGAATTGCTTAAGGATGACCGCGACCCCCGCCGCCAGGAATACCTGGCCAGTTTCGCCGACCGCGAAGGCACCTCATTCCTGCTCAAGTTCTGGAAGAAGTACAAGAACAAGGACACCCAGGCGCGCCTGGAAACTTTCCTCGACAGCATCCGCCCGACGCCGATTCGCATGGCGGCGGTGCACCGTTATCTGTTGCCGGATGCCAGCCAGGAAGACTTCAACAGCTTTGTTCGCGCCCACCTCAAAGGCGCCAAACTCAAGGAGAAACTCACCGATGACCGCCTGATCCGCCTCTACGATTCCTATGGCCCCGGCAGTTACGATTTGCCTGATCAGGGCTTCATCGCCAAGGTGCATCCGCTGGATCTGTGGATGATGGGTTATCTGCTGCATCACCCGGAAGCGACCTTCAGCGAGATCGTCAAGGCCAGCCATTTCGAGCGCCAGGAAGTCTACAGCTGGCTGTTCAAGAGCCGGCACAAAGGCGCGCGCGACAGCCGCATTCGCACCATGCTCGAGATCGAAGCGTTCCTCGACATTCATCAGCGCTGGCAGAAAGTCGGCTACCCGTTCGATCACCTGGTGCCGTCACTGGCCACCGCCATTGGCAGTTCCGGCGACCGTCCCGCCGCGCTCGCCGAGCTGATCGGCACCATCCTCAACGACGGCGTACGCATGCCGACGCTGCGCATCGACAGCCTGCATTTCGCCGCCGATACGCCGTACGAAACCAGACTGGTCAACGACCCGCACGTGGGTAAACGCGTGATGCCGGTGGAAGTGGCCAGAGCCATGCGCGAGGCGTTGTCGCAAGTGGTCGATGCCGGTACCGCCAAACGGTTGTCGGGCAGTTTCAAACTGCCCGACGGCACGCCGCTGGCCATGGGCGGCAAGACCGGCACCGGCGACAACCGCATTGCGGCGATCGGCTCCGGCGGGCGGATCATCAGTTCGAAGTCGATCAACCGCACGGCGACCTTCGTGTTCTACATCGGCGATCACCATTTCGGCACCCTCACCGCATTCGTCCCGGGGCGCTCGGCGGAGAACTTCAAGTTCACCTCGGCCCTGCCCACGCAGGTGCTCAAGGGCATGGCGCCGATTCTCACGCCGTATCTGCAACCGGGCAGTGACTCGCAATGTCGTCCGGCGGAAAATCCCCCCGTGGTTACCACCGGGCCGGCGCAGTTGGCAATCCTGTCCGGATGACAGCGCATTACTGCTCTTGCTTGTCGCAAAGACCGCGAGGAGTCCTGCCAGGCTGGCCCCGTGCAGCCGCGCAAGACGCTGGGGCCCGATCGGGCGTCTGAACGCAGCCAGACTGGCATGGGCTGCTTGGCCGGAATCGCGCTTAACCTACCTCTGAATCCCAGATCACCGTGACATTGCCCGAATAGGTGCGCGCCTCCCCTTCCCTGATCATTCTTTCCACCGCATCGCGGGCCACTTCGAAATGCAGCGTGCCCACCTTGCGGTCCAGATAAAAGCTCGGCTGAAACAACTCGGTGCCCGTGCCATCGCGCAGCAATCGCCGGCGATTGACCGCTTGTCCGGCGCCATCGGTCAGCCCGTTGGGCAGGCTGACGCTGACTTCCAGTGGTACCGCATGGCCGGTGCCCGGTTCCCGTATCAAGCAGTCGTTGACGAAGAAGTACTGGCACTCGATGTTCATCTTGAAGCGGCTCGAGGCCGAGATATTGAACGTCTGGTCACGCATCAGCCGGGTCGGCTTGCGGCCCTCGTTCAGCCACGACTGCCAACCGCCCACCGGTTGCAGCGCCACGCGGTTGCCGCCGGGAGGAATATCGACCTTCATAGTGTGCGTAACCCTCAGATTGAAATTGAGGGTCAGAATCGAGTCGTTCGGGATCATCACATCGCCCATGTCGAAATCCATGTTCGGACCGACGGTGTAGGTAATGGCACCGGTGTAGTCGCCAGCATCCATTTTCAGCGGATCCGGCGTGCGCAGTTCGTAGGCGTAGACGAAAAACTGATAGTTCATGCCAAGCGGGATATCGAACAGAGCTTTCTTGGCGCAGACCCCCGCCCCTTCCGGAACTCTCCAGAAACTGTTGTAACCATAATATCCCGCTGTATGGGTACCGACACTCAGACATGGTGGCGGAGCGTAGGCCCAGCCGCCGCCTTCCCACAAGTCATCCCACCAGCCGCCTCCGGTCAACTCGACGACCGACAACGGGAAGCCCGCCTCGTGACCAACACCGGCAATTCTCACCTCGACAACGTGGCTATCACCGGCAGCGTTGGTCACCGAAACAGTCCTCCAGTCGGACGGCACCTTGGCCATGCCACCCTGGCGCGGATCGGCGTGGTTGGCCTGAATCGGCGCATTGGCGGCGAACGGGATGCGCGCGACCAGGCTGAACAGCCCCAAAGACTCGCACGTTGCCGGTACCTGACGGCAGAAACCCTCGGATGGGGTCTGATTCTTGAACTGATTTTTTTGCGGATTGGCAAAGTCCGGCTCGAAGGTGGCATCAATGTTGTGCACTTCGGCCACTGCCGCAGCGCTGAACAACGTCAACAGCAATCCGATCCATGGGCGGATGCCCGGGGCGCTAGAAAAAATCATGGGTGGTCTCCAGAAAATACTTCGATACCAGCATTGCGCGAGCCATCTCACTCGCCAGGCGCTCGGGCACTGAACAGCAACAGCACGTTGCCGGCGTAATCCCCGGGGCGGTAGCCGCCCTCCGGGCTGATCGGGTCGATCTGCAACAGCACCCGTGTCCCCGCAGCGGCCTCGGCCTGCGACACCACCTCACGCGGGGCCATCTCGGCGCTCAGCTCCACCTTGTTAAAGGTCACGCGCAGACTGATATCGTCTGCCGGCCGACCGTTCGAAAGGTAGGGCGCGGACTCCAGCCGCGCTTCAATCGCACTGGTGTCGTGACGCACATCAAAGTACTTGCGCACACTGCTCAGGCTTGAGGTCGAGTGATTCCAGTCGAGCCGCTGCGGTCGGTGGATCCAGTCCGGCACCGCGGGAATGATGTAGAACGATCGGTTCGGCACTTCCACTGTCACTTCGAACGTGTGTGCTTCCCGAGCCGCCCAGGCCGCATCGCTGGCCAGAGCCGCCGCGGCTATCAGCGCGACGACGGAGCATTGCTTGATCATGTTGGTTACCCGTTGCGTCAATGAAAAGCAGACCTAGCGGCTGCTGACCGTCAGGTTCTTCTTCTCGCTGCCTTCGATCAGGAAGAAGCGGTACCCACGACCCTTCTCCTTGTCGAAAGCGAACGTCTTGCCCGCCAGCACATGGTGTTTGGTGGTCACACCGCAGTCGGTTTCGTCGCTCAACGAGCAGTCTCTGAACTCGTCGACAATCACCACGGTGTTGCCGTCATTGCGCAGTTCGTAGCGGCTGTCGGTTTCATTGATCGTCGTGGCAAACCGGGTTTCCCTGGGCCGTACGAAGAACACCGTGCCGAAACCGGTCATCACGTTGACCCCGGCCGTCAGTGCCTTTTTGTAGTCTTCCCGTTCTTCCTGGCTGACAGCGAACTCGTCTTCCTTTTCCGGCACCACCGGCACGAAGCGCACGCGGAAGTAACGCTCGCGATCGCGTTCACCCATGTACAGCAAGCGGGTGCCCTGCATGCCCTCGGCCGGGACGATCAGCCGCGCCGGGCTGGCCATCAGGCCGTTGCGCGAAGCGCCGTCGGCAGCGTTCTCAACCGGGATTTCCTTCGGCGTGCCGTCGGCGTCGTAGACAATCTCCAGAACGTTTACCTTGACGAACGCGGTGGCATCGCCGCTGTTGAACACCCGTTTCAGATAGGTGCTCTTGTCGCCATCCATATAGTCGTACACCGTACCGACATTGATCTGCGGCCCGGCCTGCGCCGTCAGGCAAAACACGCTGAGCACGCCCAGCAAAAAACCACGGTTCATCACTTCAACTCCATGAAAAAAGGAACAAGGCGCCGGCGTGCACGTTCATACGTCGGCTTCCCGGATAGCGCTGATATTGCTGGTGCGCGTGTCGCCCAAATGTGGACCTGGTCATCGGTTCAGCCCGCCTTCTGCGCGGTGACACCGACGTCGGCCACGGTGTCTGGCGTGCAGCGCAGATCGCCTATCATCAGGACGTTGTTTTCACTGCGGTACTGGTTGGCATCGAGGCGGAACTGACACAGCAAGCGATTATCGCGACGGATTTCGAGGGTCGGCGAACCGGCGTTCATCTCCATTGAAAAGAACCCGTCGACCTCGGTGACGCCACGGCTGGCATGGTTGATCACATGATGGCCCTTGAGCGGCCGCCCTGCTTCATCGATCAGGCGACCGAGCACTGTCAGGGTTTTCATCACACGGATCTTGCGGTACTCCACCCCGCCCTTGTTCAGGTGATAGCGAGTGCGCGCCGGCTCGATGGTCGCTGCGGGCACGTTGTTGCCCTCGAAGTCGAAGCTCACTGAGCTGTTCTGATAGGCCGTGATCGGGATGAAATTGCGCCCCGGCTTCAAGGCAGCGCTGCTCCCGCTATAGTCGTCGGCACGCAGGACGATGTCGTCGATGTCCGATTCGACATCGACGATCATCCCGGCGCCGCGCACTTCGCTGTGATTGGTCATGAGCATCTGCTCGCCACCGACCACCAGCGTGCTGTCGAGGTTGAGGCCGCCGGTGAAATTGCCGTTGTAGGACGAGCGTTGAATAAAGCCATCGCCGTTGACCGCATCGGTGCGGAAATTGGCCAGGCTCGACATGCCGAGGCCGTAGGTATCGGTGAGCGCCGTGACCGAGACGCTTTGCAGCACGTGATCCTTGAAATCCTTGCGCCAGCCGAGCGAGGCGTTGTTGTCGCGTTTGCCATCACGGGCGGTGCGTGAGCCGATGCTGCCGGTGAGCTGTTGACCGGGCGCGCCGAGCGCCAGATTGATGCTCAGATCGATCCCGCGGTTGCGCGCATCGCCGCTGCTGAAACTGCCCGGACGATCAAAGACCGACAGGCGCCAACTGGCATCACTGCCCAGCAGCACCGTGCGCTGGGTCCAACCCAGATCCAGGCCCATGCCTTCGACATTGCCTTCGCTGTGCGAAACCCGGGCATTGACCGAACTCTTGCTGCTCACCCGATGATTGAGCGCCAGCGATGAATTGCTGGTCTGGCCGACGAACACGTTACGCGGACGAACGCGTGTGCCGTCGGGCAGCGTTTCGTAGGTGTTGGTGGTGTCGAGCCAGCTGCGGTTGTGGCTGATCACCAGACTGCCCGCGCCGTAGTTGTAAAGGCTTTGCAGATCCAGACCGGTGCCGTAATCCTCGGTCTTGTAGACATTGGCATACAGGCTGAGGTGGTTGGCCAGCGTCCAGTCGATGGATGTGCCGTACTGCAGCTTTTCGCGAATCTGCCGCGCCGAGGCGCCGAGAATCACCCGCGGATGCAACAGATAGTTGAGCGATGCACCGGCGGTCGGGCTGCCACTGCTTTGCTTGTCCCAATTACTCAACAGTTTGCTTTCTTCGCCGGCAAATAGGTTGTAGCGCCAGCGCTCATCGAGGTTGCGCCAGTTGCTCGGCTTGTAGACCAGTTCCTGCGTGGTGGAGGTGATCTGGCCGTCCTCGATCAGGCGAACCTCCACTTCGTAAATGCCACCCGGCAGCGGCCGCGTATCGAGCGACTGCAGACCGGCGGGTACCGATTGCGTGTTGATCAGCAAACCATTGCGCCAGATTTCCACCGCCCCCTGACGATTGGCGGTCACGTAGATCGGATACACGCTCGGCATCGGCGTGTTGATCGCCAGACTGTCGGAACTGCCATACATGAGGCCTACAGCGGTGTCGGGGCTGGTGCCGAACGTGCGCGGCTGACGCATCAGCCCTTCGGAATTGGGGGTGAAATAGCCCAGGCGAAAGAAACTGCCTTGCAGTTCGCGCTGGGTGTGCAGCTCATGCACGGCGTGATACAGCTTGGTATCAGGACCGCCGAGCCGGGCCATTTGCAGGTTGAGGGTCTGGCTCCAGTTGCCCAGACTGGAACTGGCTTCCAGGCCGAAGCGCCCACCCAGATCCTGATCCTGGCCGCCATTGAGATTGAGTTGATTGCGCACCATCAGGCCACGACTGCCGCCGTCGGGTTGCTCGTAATAACGCTTGGCCTGAACATCGCGCTCGGCATTTTCAGTGAGGATCGAAACCAGCGAACTTTGCAGGTTGTAGTGCACCGCCAGAAACTGATCGGGACACGAACCGCGGCACGCGCCCAGAGGCACACCGGGTTTGAGGTAGCTCGCCCACTTTTCCCGCTCGGCCGGGCCAAAGCGGTTTTCGCTGGTATCGGTGAATTCGAGAAGCGTGATGCGGTCATCTCGCGACAGCACCACCATGGCTTCGCCCAGCGGCTGCTGATCGACTTCGACCCGCACCGCCAGCGGTACATCGAAAAAATGCTCCTCGAAATCCGCCGGCAAGCCTTTGGCCTGCGCCAGCAAACTGCGTGGCGTGGTACCGGTGGCGTCGGAAGCCATGACTGCGCTGGCACAGAACAACAGCGCAAGCGCAGCCGCGATGGGTGTCATCGGGAACATGAACTCGTACTCTGATTTTCAGACAATGAAAGTCCGTCGGGGCAAACACGGATGTTTGCCCCGCGGTCAAACCCACGGCGAAGGTGGGCGTCTAGCAGGCGATCATGCGATCAGCGCGAACCGACCGGAGGTACCGCATCGAAAACCATTGCAATAGTTCCGGTGTAATCACCCGGCGCGTATGTGGAGCTGGCACGCGGAGCGATTTTCAGCAATGCGCGGTAGGTACTGTCGGATTCATCTTCACCCACAACCATTTGTGGCACTTGGGTAAGAATCTTGCCGTTGAATTCAACGTCCAGGGCAATCTGATCGACACCCGATTGCAGCATAGGGATGCCATTGAGGCTGGCGTGAACGGAGCCGTCAGTGTTACGTACGTCAAAGTAACCTTTGACCTCGGTCATCTTGCCGGTGGCAGGGTTGTAGCTCATGTCCTGGTCTTTGTTGACCAGATCAGGGTCGACCGGCACCACATAGAAGCTGGTGGTTGGCACTGTGGCGACAAGACTGATGGAGTGCGACGCTTCATTCGCCGCGAAGGCCGTGGAGGACATTGCCAGAAGAGCCAGTGGAGCAGCGATTGCGATTTTCTTGAACATCGTTCAGTACCTGTTTGCTTTATATAAGGGGGTGTCATTGAAAGTTCATAAACCTTTTGCTCGTCGACCGCTGAAGCAACTTGAACTTTCAATGCCGGGCATCATCGACTGTTGCCTCTGGAATGTAAGCAGGCAACTTCCGACAAACTCGTAGTTAAACAACCCCACACCCCGCCAGAAAAAAGAACAAAAAACAGATACTTGCAACATTCGCTGTAAGTTGCGCCCTACACACAGTTACAGGCAAAAAACCATACAGCAACTTAACCGCTTTAACGCGGCAACTTGCGAGAAATTAGAATATATACTCAAGCACAACTAGAGCGATAACTTTAACTTTAAGGTCACGCCTTTTTATTTTTGATCGGAAAGAGTTTTGTGGCTTTTTTCACGCTGACCGCTCGTCCGTCGAGCGTCGCCAGAGGCTAAAAACGTCTTGCACAGCGCTTAAGATATATCTTAAGTTGTATCTAAATACGACGAGAGAGAAGCGAAATGAGAGACCATCATTCCCCCCACCGCGAGCATGGCGATGGCCGCGACGGCTTCGAGAAGCGCCCCGGTCGCGAACGCGGCGGCCGCGGTCCGCGAGTCTTTGCCCCCGGCGACTTGAAATTGCTGTTGCTGGCGCTGATCGCCGAACAGCCCTGCCACGGTTACGACCTGATCCGCCAGATAGAAGGCATGTTCGACGGCGCCTACAGCCCCAGCCCCGGGGTGATCTACCCGACGCTGACGTTTCTGGAAGAGAGCGACCTGATCGCCGGTGATGCCGAGGCCGGCAAAAAGCGTTACAGCGTCACCGACGCCGGTCGTTTGTCTTTAAGTGAACAAGCGGTGGCGCTCGACGGTGTACGCATGCGCATCGACGTCAGCAAGCGCTCGCTGCGCGGCCATGATCGCCCGCCGGAAATCCACGAAGCGGTGCACAACCTGCGCCATGCCTTGCAGCTGCACCATGGGCGCTGGAGCGCCGAAGAAATCCTGCGCGTGCGTGACCTGCTCAACGACACCGCCAAAGCCATCGTCGACGGCCCTGCCGTTCAACCTGCCACGGAGAAAGCCGAATGACTGCAGTCGATAACCAAACCATTCACCGCGTGATGCACGAAATCAAACGGCGCAAGCTTGAAGTGCTGCGCGTCACCGACCTGACCCCGCGCATGCGCCGCATCACCCTCGGCGGGCCGGAACTGGCCGGATTCATCAGCTTGGGCACGGACGATCACGTCAAACTGCTGTTCCCGCAGAACGCCGAACAAGCGGCGGCGCTGGAGACGATGCAACTGGGCGCCGGCAAGGACAACGGGCCGATGCCCGAGATGCGCGACTACACGCCGCGTCGTTACGACCTGGAAAAAATGGAACTGGACATCGATTTCGTCCTGCACGGCGACGGCCCTGCCTCGACCTGGGCCGAGCAGGCACAACCGGGGCAGTTCCTGCACATCGGCGGGCCACGCGGGTCGATGATCGTGCCGGACATCTTCGACAGCTACCTGCTGATCGGCGACGAAACCGCCCTCCCCGCCATCGCCCGCCGCCTCGAGGGTCTGGCGGCAAATCGCCGGGCACTCGTGGTGATCGAAGTGGAAAACGGTGCCGAGCAGCAAGTGCTGGAAAGCGCGGCGCAGTTCAATGTGATCTGGGTGCTGCGTGAAGGTGGCAAGGACAACCTGCTGGCTACCGTCAAGCAATTGCAGGTGCCCAAGGGCAATCTGTACGCGTGGGTGGCGACCGAAACCAAGGTCTCACGGCAGATCCGCCGGGTGCTGATCGATGAGCATGGGCTCGATGAACAGTTCATCAAGGCAGTTGGCTACTGGCGCGCGGAAGGCTCTTCCGAGGAAGAGTAAATCCGAGAAGCAAAAGATCGCAGCCTTCGGCAGCTCCTACAGGGGAATGCATTCCAAATGTAGGAGCTGCCGAAGGCTGCGATCTTTTGATCGTTACGGCCGAAATCGATCCAGACCAATCACTAGCAACCCCACCAACACAAACCCCACCAATATCCCCCCGGCATTCGCCAGCACCTGTGGATATCCCAACACCGCCACATCAATGAACGGATACGCATAGGCGCCAAGCAGATGCCCGCGCAGCAAGGCGTAGATGAAATACACCAGCGGATAGGTCAGCCACAGCGGCAAGTGCCACAAGCGCAACGTGCCTTTGGGGACGCAGCACCACCAATAGCCAAGAAACAGCAATGGCATGACGTCGTGGAGCAACTCATCGGCAACAAACTGCCAGCCTTCGGGGTGCCACAAGTGCCGCAGCAGGATGCTGTAGGCCAGACCGACGACGGCGATGCTCACCGCGATCCCGCTGCTGACCCACGGTTGCAGAAACCAGCGCCGCGCGGCGGATTCGCGCTCGGTGACCGCGCAGGTCAGCACCGTCGCCACCAGGGTGTTGGTCAATATGGTGAAGTAGCTGAAGAAACTCACCAGTCCGCCCAGCAGGCTGGCGCCGATGCTCAATCGTGCGAAGAAGATCAGGTACAGCTGAATCGTCAATCCGGCCCAACCCAACACGGCCAGGCCGGTGATCAGGCGTCGGCGCCTCGCGCTGTCCATCTCAGAGCGGTCGCTTGGTGCGCATCAGCTTCACGTACAGGCGTTCGACCTTCTCCCGCGCCCACGGGGTTTTACGCAGGAAGGTCAGGCTCGACTTGATGCTCGGATCGCTCTTGAAACAACGGATGTCGATACGCTCGGCCAGCCCCGACCATTCGTAGTGAGTCACCAGTGCATTGAGGATCTGTTCGAGGGTCACGCCGTGCAGCGGATCGGGGGATTGTTCGTTCATGCCGGGCCTTTGGGCGAAGTGATGTGCAGAAGCCGCGCACCTTAGCCGAGGGGCAGAGCGGGTGGAAGGCCTTCCTGCAAATGTAGGCCAACCCGGGAAGATCGCAGGCTGTGGCCCGACTCACAATGCGCCCGTTTGCCGCACTGTTACCGAATCCGAAATGCTGCATGTCTGCAAAAGCCCTTTCTCAATTTGTTACAGATCATTATCCTGCCGCCCTTCCGCTGAAACGCTTCACTGCCTGCGACAATCTGAAGCGCTCGGCCTGCACTCGAAAAAACATCAAAAAAAGACTTCTTCATGCCTGACTTTTCTTTCTCCCGAGACAGCGCTATCTCTGCCCTGCGCACCCTTGGCGGCTGCACCGCCCTTGGCCTGGCTACCTGTGCCCACGCGGCGCCGGCCTTCGACAGTGAATCACCGTACATGCTCGGTGACTGGAACGGCACGCGCACAGAACTTGCGGAAAAAGGCTACGACTTCAAACTCGATTACACCGGCGAAATGGGCAGCAATCTGCACGGCGGTTACGATCACGACCGCACTGCCCGCTACAGCGACCAGTTCGGCCTCGGCACCCATCTGGATCTGCAAAAGATCCTCGGTTGGAACGACGCTGAATTTCAGCTGACCATCACCAAGCGCAGCGGCAACAACATCAGCAACGACCGCATCAATGACCCACGCGTTGGCGGCTTCACCTCCGCCCAGGAAGTCTGGGGTCGTGGCCAGACCACGCGCCTGACGCAGATGTGGTACCAGCAGAAATTCTTCGATCAGAAACTCGACATCAAGGTCGGCCGCTTCGGCGAAGGCGAAGACTTCAACAGCTTCCCTTGTGACTTCCAGAACCTCGCGTTCTGCGGCTCGCAGGTCGGCAACTGGGTCGGCGGCATCTGGTACAACTGGCCGGTCAGCCAATGGGCGCTGCGGGTCAAATATCACCTGACGCCCGAGCTGTACGCGCAGGTCGGCGCCTACGAGCAGAACCCGTCGAACCTTGATCGCGGCAACGGTTTCAAACTCAGCGGCAGCGGCACCCAGGGCGCGATCCTGCCGGTCGAACTGGTGTGGACGCCGAAGCTCAACGGCCTGCCGGGCGAATACCGCGCCGGTTACTACTACAGCAATGCCAAGGCCTCTGACGTTTATAAAGACCAGAACGGCCAACCGGCAGCGCTGAGCGGCGAAGCCTACCGCAGCGCGTCGAGCAAGCACGGCGTATGGCTGGGCGTGCAGCAACAGGTGACCAGCATCGCCAGCGACCACTCGCGCGGCTTGAGCCTGTTTGCCAACGCGACGATGCATGACAAGAAAACCAATGCCATCGACAACTACGTGCAGGCCGGCCTGACCTACAAAGGTCCGTTCGATGCTCGCGCCAAGGACGACATCGGTTTTGCCCTCGCTCGTGTGCACGTCAACCCGGCCTATCGCAAGAACGCCGAAATGACCAACCGCGCCAACGCCGTCTACGACTACGACAATCCGGCGTTCCTGCCACCGCAGGACACCGAATACAGCGCCGAGCTGTATTACGGCGTGCACGTGGCCAACTGGCTGACCGTGCGCCCGAACCTGCAATACATCCGCCACCCCGGTGGCGTGAACGACGTCGATGACGCCTTGATTGGCGGGATCAAGATCCAGTCGTCGTTCTAAAAAACGCCACAAGGCCCTGTGGGAGCTGGCTTGCCAGCGATAGCAATCTGTCTGGCAATTTCATTGTTGGATGTGCAATCGCCATCGCTGGCAAGCCAGCTCCCACAGGGATCCATGAAATTCGTTAGCCGAACAAGTTTTTATCTGAACCATGCCTGCGCCAAATCGTCATCTAAAGTGACTACAGCGCGGGACTACATAAACGTCACGGAGAATCACACTATGAGCACCGAAAGTGCTTCGAGTCGGGGCCGTCTGCTACCGGGCCTGCTCGGCATCCTGCTTCTACTGATGGGCCTGGCCATGCTGGCCGGGGGAGTCAAGCTGAGCATGCTCGGCGGCTCGCTTTACTATCTGCTGGCCGGTATCGGCATCGCTTTGAGCGGCATCCTGCTGCTGATGCGTCGCCGCGCGGCGCTGGGCCTGTACGCCATCGTGCTGTTTGCCAGCACCGTGTGGGCATTGTGGGAAGTCGGTCTGGACTGGTGGCAACTGGTGCCGCGTCTGGCGCTGTGGTTTGTCCTCGGCTTCGTGATGCTGCTGCCGTGGTTCCGTCGTCCGCTGCTGCTCAACGGCCCGGCGAAAATCGGCACTGGCGGCCTGACCGTCGCTGTGATCCTGGCCGGCGTTACCGCTCTGGCCAGCCTCTTCACCCACCCGGGCGAGACCTTCGGCGAACTGGGCCGCGACAGCGCGGACATGACCAGCACCGCACCGGCCATGCCGGATGGCGACTGGCAAGCGTACGGTCGCACCGAGTTCGGTGACCGCTACTCGCCGCTCAAGCAGATCACCCCGGAAAACGTCGGCAAGCTGCAAGAAGCCTGGCGCATCCAGACCGGCGACCTGCCAACCGCCGATGACCCGGTCGAGCTGACCAACGAAAACACCCCGCTCAAAGCCAACGGCATGGTCTACGCCTGCACCGCGCACAGCAAAGTGCTGGCGCTGGACCCGGACACCGGCAAGGAAATCTGGCGCTTCGATCCACAGATCAAGAGCCCGGTCGGCTTCAAGGGCTTCGCCCACATGACCTGCCGTGGCGTTTCGTATTACGACGAAGCCGCCTATGCCAAGTCTGAAAACGCCGGTTCCGCGGTCATCTCCGAAGCCGGCCAGGCCGTTGCTCAGGCCTGTCCGCGTCGTCTGTACCTGCCAACCGCTGATGCGCGCCTGATTGCGTTGAACGCCGACACCGGCAAGATCTGCGAAGGCTTCGGCAACAACGGCGTGGTCGACCTGACCCAAGGCATCGGCCCGTTCACCGCTGGTGGCTACTACTCCACCTCGCCAGCGGCGATTACCCGTGATCTGGTGATCATGGGCGGTCACGTTACCGACAACGAATCGACCAATGAGCCATCGGGCGTGATCCGCGCCTTCGACGTGCGCGACGGTCACCTGGTGTGGAACTGGGACAGCGACAAGCCGGACGCCACCGAGCCTCTGGCCCCGGGCGAAACCTACAGCCGCAACTCGGCGAACATGTGGTCGCTGGCCAGCGTCGATGAAAAACTCGGCATGGTCTACCTGCCACTGGGCAACCAGACCCCGGACCAATGGGGCGGCAACCGCACCCCGGGCGCGGAAAAATTCAGCGCCGGCCTGGTTGCCCTGGACCTGGCCACCGGTAAAGTGCGCTGGAACTACCAGTTCACCCACCATGACCTGTGGGACATGGACGTGGGCAGTCAGCCAACCCTGCTCGACATGAAAACCGCCGACGGCGTGAAACCTGCGCTGATCGCCCCGACCAAACAGGGCAGCCTGTACGTCCTCGACCGTCGTGACGGCACGCCGATCATTCCGATCAAGGAAATCCCGGTACCGCAAGGCGCTGTCAAAGGCGACCACACCGCACCGACCCAGGCCCGTTCGGACCTCAACCTGCTGGCCCCGGAACTGACCGAAAAAGCCATGTGGGGCGCCAGCCCGTTCGACCAGATGCTGTGCCGTATCCAGTTCAAGGAACTGCGTTACGAAGGCCAGTACACCCCGCCATCGGAACAGGGCAGCCTGATCTATCCGGGTAACGTCGGCGTGTTCAACTGGGGCGGCGTCTCGGTCGATCCGGTTCGCCAGCTGCTGTTCACCAGCCCGAACTACATGGCCTTCGTCTCGAAAATGGTGCCACGCGAGCAAGTCGAAGCCGGCAGCAAACGCGAGAGCGAAACCTCGGGCGTGCAGCCAAACACCGGCGCGCCATACGCGGTGATCATGCACCCGTTCATGTCGCCACTGGGCGTACCGTGCCAGGCCCCGGCCTGGGGCTACGTCGCCGGTATCGACCTGACCACCGGCAAAGTCGTGTGGAAACGCAAGAACGGCACCAGCCGCGACAGCTCGCCAATCCCGATCGGCTTCACCCTCGGCGTACCGAGCATGGGCGGTTCGATGGTTACCGCCGGCGGCGTCGGCTTCCTCAGCGGCACCCTCGACCAGTACCTGCGCGCCTATGACGTGAATACCGGTAAAGAGCTGTGGAAATCGCGCCTGCCAGCAGGCGGCCAAGCGACTCCGATGACCTACACCGGCAAGGACGGCAAGCAATACGTGCTGCTCGTTGTTGGCGGTCACGGCTCGCTGGGTACCAAGATGGGTGACTACATCATTGCGTACAAACTGCCGGAATAAGCGTTAGCTGGCGGTAATGAAAAGGCGATGTTCCGTGAGGGACATCGCCTTTTTTTGTGAGCGCAACTTGGCAGGCAATGAATAAACCTGTGGAAGCGGCTGTGAACAGGTTCGTCCTGCAGG
Source organism: Pseudomonas sp. Sample_11 (assembly GCF_004307505.1). NCBI lineage: Bacteria > Pseudomonadati > Pseudomonadota > Gammaproteobacteria > Pseudomonadales > Pseudomonadaceae > Pseudomonas > Pseudomonas sp. Sample_11. The sequence goes on along the minus strand of NZ_RCOD01000090.1, from coordinate 2,848 downwards.
CGCTGATCAATGCGCCGGAGTTTTCCGACAGGCGGGTCGGTAGCGTTCGGAAAATGCGCTGGGCCTGAATAACTATCGCGAACAAGAATAAAAAACTGTCAGGTATTACAGTTCACAGCTTTCACGCTTTTACCCAGACTTGCCTCTTCATTATTCGGATCATACAGAGGCAGCTCTCATGGCAAACCCAAACGTACCCAACGCCGTCTTCGCGTTCGGCTCTATTGAAACTGATGTCAAAGGCACCATCAGCGGTAATTATCTGGACTTGACCAGCTACAGCACTTCAAGCACATCCATTTCCATCAACGCGTTAGGGGGATACGACTTTTCTTTCCGCCACAACGACGGCTTGTCGGGCGCGCGAATCATCTCCATCTCGCTTCGCTACCCGCAGGATCCTTCCCCTTTGCGCTATTCAGAAACGATTGTCATAGACCGAGCCGATCCTCGTCCCTATGAATTTGAAACGACAACTTCTTCAATTATCGCGGTAACCCAAATCAGTAACTTCGTGTACCGATACGACCTCAAAGATTACAAATTTTCCGGCAAAGCACAGCACACGAATGACACGCGGGAACTCACCTGTAATGGATTCTTTGTGGTTCAGGGACTGACGTGGCCGATCTGACAACGCTGGTTGTGGGGACCTTCTGTATGAGCCTTTATTCGAAACTGCGTATCGCCCTGCCGGCTGCCATATTCGCACTCAGTGCCTGGCTCCCTGCGCAGGCTGACAATAACGCAGAGCAGGCAAAAGACTGTAGTGCAGCGCTCAATGAATTGAAATCCATGAACATCACGCCTGGCGCATCCAATTGTCAGACAGGCCAAACACTACAGTGGCGCGTCGAGGCAACTGCCGAGCAATTTGAGCAGGTCATGGATGTTTGCGAAAAATCCAGACTGGCCGCCTTGTATCGATACAGCGAGTCAAGGATCGTCAGTTGCCAATACACCTCAAGCACGAGGAACACTCCGAGCGGAGCGTATTGATAGAGGAGTGACGTCTGCCACGGGTTGCAATACATCGAGGCTGCAGGATATCTACTACATACGCAGGTCAAAACTCCCGAGAATGTCTATGTCGCCGGCGACTGGATCATTAACAACCGCATGGAAAGACATCTTGTAATGATCAGCTTGCGTATCAAAATCAATAGTGAAATTACCGTCCCGGGTATGAGCTTTCTCGAATCCGAATCCTGATCGGGCTATATACGACATCAATACAACCGTTGGTCAGAACCTACATTCACTCCAGGAACCTAGTCAAATTCAGGCCGCCTTCGCGAGCAGGCTCGCTCCCACAGAAAATCAAAATCAAAAGATCGCAGCCTTCGGCAGCTCCACAATGAGCGCAAGATCGAGTACTGCCCATGCTCTTGATCCATGCGTACCGGCAGGTAAGCGGGGCAGAACTTTCGGAAAGAATTCGGCGGCTGATTACATAAGGCGCTACCACTGATTTTCATTCGCCACGACGACGAAGGTATTCCGCGAAAAGAGGAACGGTGAAATCAAGGTAACCATGGTCGGTGCTGTAGATCATACCTTTGGAAATGATATTGGCCCGGGCCGGGCCTAACGATGATTGATCACGCTCCATCACCTTGGCGATACCTGCCATAGGATAGGGCCCATCACCAAGGGCGGCCATCGCCATCACAAACTGGATCTCGGCTTTGGTAAGCCGGTCATAACGAACCTTGAAGAAGCCGGCATCGAGTCCGGCGATAGTCTCTGGATAAGCGCGTTCGACATCAGCGAGCGTGATCATGGGGCCGGCAGCAACATCCCATGAAGTTGAACCCCATTCCTGCAGAAAAAACGGATAGCCCCTCGTTCGCGCGACAATCGCTTGGAGGGCAGCGTCTTCGATCGTCTGCTCCTCCTCCTCGACGGGTTTTCGAACAGCAAGTTTTGCTGCTTCTTCGTCCAGCGCGCCTACAGGCGGGTAGAGGAAAAGTCGCTCTGCATAGGACTTCGCCTCACCAGCCAATTTGGCAACCTGTGGTAGTCCTGCCCCAACCAAAACCACAGGCAACCCGCGCTGGGCCATTCGATGCATCGCAACGATAAGTGCCGACAGATCGCCTTCCGAGAGGTACTGAACCTCGTCGATGAGCAGCACCCATCCCTTGCCAGCGGCTTTAGCGCCCTCGCCAATCACACCGAACAGGTCTGGAAGATCATGTTGCAGATCGCCGCTATCAGCCAGCCCAGGTTCAGCACCCTCAACGCCCACCTCAACGCCACCGATATCGATTTTGAATATCGAGGCAAAATTGCGCAGGGCGCTCATACCCCGGCTGGCAATTTGCTTTGCTCCTTCGAATCCCGACAGTGAACGCATTACGCGTCGCAGTTCAGGGTAAAGAAGAGTGGAAAGTGTATTTTTCTCCGGAGCTTCGAGCTGGGAAACGAGCAGCCCCTCTTGTCTGGCGATATTGCCGATCTCATTCAGGAGTACCGTCTTGCCGACTCCTCGAAGGCCAAGGAGCATCAGCGACCGTGCAGGTTTGCCCCTCACTGCTCGGCCGCAGGAAATCCGAGCCATTTCGAGAACAGGGTCTCGGCCAGCAAGCTCCGGTGGTGGAAAACCAGCCCCGGGGGCGAACGGATTACGATAGGGATCCATCACAACACCATTTAATAGTTAAAGCTAACCAACACTAGCGTTTTTCGCTATTTATGCAAAGACATTGTTAGATTCCAATAGGCACCCGTGCCGACCTGAAGGATCTCGCCACCGCCCAAAGGCCGCCAAGGTTAACAAGGTCAAAAACTTTGCAAACCTGAACACACACGCAGAAACACACCCGCCCCATTGAAACCACCCCAC